>NZ_KE384637.1:346-649 GCF_000426905.1 Dolichospermum circinale AWQC131C | reverse complement strand
TGGCTTAGGTAATGACATTCTATTTGGTGGCTTAGGTGCTGATACCCTGATTGGTGGTGATGGCAGTGACATCTACCATGTAGATAATGCAGGTGATGTAGTTACGGAATACTTTGACGGTGCTTTAGGTGGTGTAGATACAGTATTTTCCTCCGTGAACTTCACCCTGGGATTTGGACTAGAAAACCTGACGTTAACTGGTACTGGTAATATTAATGCTACAGGGAATGGTAATAACAATGTTGTCATTGGTAACGGTGCTAATAACATTCTTGATGGTGGCTTAGGTAATGACATTCTTGA
>NZ_KE384637.1:0-336 GCF_000426905.1 Dolichospermum circinale AWQC131C | reverse complement strand
GGCTTAGGTGCTGATACCCTGACTGGTGGCTTAGGTGCTGATACCCTGACTGGTGGCTTAGGTAATGATACCCTGACTGGTGGATTGGGTAATGATACCCTGACTGGTGGATTGGGTGCTGATACATTTGTATTCAACAGCAAATTTGAAGGCATTGACATTATCAAAGACTTCCAGCGAACAGAGGGTGATAAAATTCAGGTCAGGAAAATTGGATTTGGTGCTACCTCCTTGGATCAGTTCAGCTATAACTCTGCCAATGGTAATTTGTCCTTCCAGGGGAGTTTAGCTAGTTAAATATTTGCCAACTAATACTAACTAATGCTATACTTTTCT
>NZ_KE384636.1:12314-22015 GCF_000426905.1 Dolichospermum circinale AWQC131C | reverse complement strand
TATTAACCCGGAAACTGGAGATTTAATTCCTATATTTAATCCTCGAAAACAGAAATGGTCAGACCATTTTCTTTGGTCAGCAGATGGTTTAAAAATTATTGGTATTATACTATTTTTTTTCCTGAAAATTAAGATCACAATAGACTCTTGTAAAAAATCCCAACTCCTAAAATCTACTTACTCTTATGGCTTACGTACAAGTCACGGAAAGTATTGGTGGGATGCTGAAATTGTAATTGTCAGATAAAAATACCCTGAAAATCCCCACCTCAAATAAACAGGATTATTATTTGTAGGTTATTAGTTTGTAGGGTGCGTTACATTTCATTTTCAGCAAAAAATATTGTATCTTTGGTTATATTTTCAAAGCTAACTTTATGGTTGACTATATATTTATTCACCAGAAAATTATAAATTTCTTCTATATAAGAATCATTTAAATCAACTAATTCCTTGACAAAACGATATCCTAAATTATTCCATGTCAGACGCTTATTTAATGTTTTATTTGTATATGTTTTTTTCGATGATTTTGCATTTAACCATCCCATCTTAAATTTTGTAAGTCGTCCATGATCAGAAGGACTAGGATCATCTATTTCATATACTAATTCATTAAAAATCTTCTTATATTCGATTCTGAGCATTCTTAGTTTTAGCGATGCCAATAAATGTCATACCCCAATTCAGCAACTCCCTTTAATTGAAGGCTTTGTATCAATTAGGATTGATATAGTGCGATGCAATTACATGATATACATTATAATCCCCTCCTCGCAAGCGGGGAGGGGGTTGAGGGTGGGGTTCTTGTATCTCACTGAATGGAGAATCCCTATACCAATTACCAATCACCAATGACCAAATTAAGTCAACGCTTCTGCACCACCGACAACTTCCAGTAGTTCCTGGGTAATTGCGGCTTGACGAGCTTTGTTGTAAGACAATGACAAGGTTTTAATCAACTCACCTGCGTTATCACTAGCGTTACTCATCGCTGTCATCCGTGCTGCTAGTTCACTAGCTGCTGATTCTTGTAATGCCCGTAATAGCTGATTACTCAGATATAAAGGTAGCAAAGAATCCAGGATTTGCACTGGATCTTGTTCAAAAATCATATCGCGGGGTAAGGGTGCAACTGTACTAGTTACCTTTTCCCGTTCTACTTGGAATTGACCACCACGGGTAGTTAAACGGAAAATTTCATCATCCGCTGCTTCTAAACCTTGGGTATCCAAAGGGAGAAGGGTTTGGACTACGGGACGAGAACTAACCAATGAGACAAATTTTGTATAAACTAGCTCAATCCGGTCTACTTTTTCGGAAAGGAATAGAGAAAGTAGTTCATCAGCGATATTTGTTGCTTCAGCGGCGGTGGGAATTTGTTCTAAACCGCTGTAAGTAGCATCTATAGGCTGATTCCGGCGTTGAAAGTATTGGGTAGCTTTGCGTCCAACCAAAACATAAGTATAGTTTACACCTTCAGCTTGAAGTTCTTTGGCACGATTTTCAGCGCGACGGATGACGTTACTATTGTAACCACCACATAAACCCCGATCGCCTGCAATCACCAATAAGCCTACGGATTTAACTTCGCGTTTTTTGAGTAGGGGTAGGTCCACATCTTCAAAACGCAGTCTGGTTTGTAAGCCAAATAATACTTGTGCTAAACGGTCAGCAAAGGGACGGGTAGCAATTACTTGTTCTTGAGCGCGACGGACTCTGGCCGCTGCTACCAGTCGCATGGCTTCCGTGATTTTCTTGGTGTTTTTGACCGACTGAATGCGATCGCGTATTGATTTGAGATTAGCCATAATCCGATTTTAGATTTTAGATTTTAGATTTTAGATTCGGAATTTCGGATTTTAGATGAGACTCATCTGCAAATAAACATCAAATCCCCCTATTTTAGGGGCTGATATCTAATTTCGGGATAAGTCTATGTAATCCAAAATCCAAAATCCAAAATCCAAAATTTTTACGCTGCTGCTTGGAAGGTCTTTTTGAACTCGGTTAGTGCTGCTTTCAAAGCAGTTTCTTCTGCATCACCGAGAACTTTTGTGCCTTGTACGCCTTGGTAATAAGCAGTACTAACATTCTTCAGGTAATCACGTAAACCTCTAACAAAGGTAGTTACTTGATTAACTGCAATGTCATCTAAATAACCATTAATACCAGCGTAAAGAACTGCTACTTGTTCAGCGACGGAGAGAGGGTCGTTTTGAGGCTGTTTTAACAATTCCCGTAAACGCGCACCACGAGCCAACTGATCTTGAGTGGCTTTGTCTAAATCAGAAGCGAACTGAGCGAAAGCTTGTAAATCGTCAAACTGAGCCAATTCCAGCTTGATTTTACCAGCAACTTTTTTCATGGCTTTGGTTTGAGCCGCAGAACCTACACGGGATACAGAGATACCGGGGTTAACAGCGGGACGGATACCAGAGTTAAACAAGTCAGAAGACAAGAAAATCTGACCGTCAGTAATAGAAATTACGTTGGTAGGAATATATGCGGATACGTCACCAGCTTGGGTTTCGATAATTGGTAAAGCAGTCATACTACCTTTACCCAATTCGTCGCTCAATTTAGCAGCGCGTTCCAACAAGCGGGAGTGGATGTAGAATACATCTCCAGGATAAGCTTCCCGACCGGGTGGACGACGTAACAGCAAGGACATTTGGCGATAGGCCTGTGCTTGCTTGGAAAGGTCATCGTAAATAATTAAGGTTGCTTTGCCTTTGTACATGAAATACTCAGCAATACTAGCGCCTGTGTAGGGAGCTAAGTATTGTAAAGTAGCTGGGTCACTGGCGTTAGCTGCTACGACTACGGTGTAGTCCATAGCGCCTTTTTCTTGTAAAGTTTGGACTACGTTAGCAACGGTGGAAGCTTTTTGACCGACAGCTACGTAAACGCAAACAACATCTTCACCCTTTTGGTTAATGATGGTATCAATAGCGATCGCTGTTTTCCCTGTTTGTCGGTCACCAATGATTAATTCCCGTTGACCACGGCCGACGGGAATCATGGAATCAATAGCGGTGATCCCTGTTTGCATCGGTTCATGGACGGAGCGACGAGCGATAATACCAGGGGCGGGGGATTCAATTAACCGACTTTCGGTGGTTTTGAGATCACCTTTACCATCAATGGGACGACCCAAAGCATCTACAACCCGACCAATTAAAGCTTCACCTACAGCTACTTGGGCGATTTTACCGGTAGCGGTTACGGAGCTACCTTCTTGAATGTCCCGACCTTGACCCATCAATACCGCACCAACGTTATCTTCTTCTAAGTTTTGTGCGATACCAATGGTGCCATCTTCAAATTCTAGGAGTTCCCCGGCCATAGCTTTTTCTAAGCCATAAATCCGGGCAATCCCGTCACCCACTTGTAACACTGTACCAACGTTAGCAACTTTAACCTCTTGGTCGTATTGCTCGATTTGTTGTTGGATAATGCTGCTGATTTCGTCTGGTCTAATGGAAATGCTCATTTGTCAGTTGTCAGTTGTTAGTTGTTAGTTGTCAGTTGTTTTGATTGGCTATTGACCAATGACTACTGACATTTATCAGAACTTTTTAGTTACTGCTTAAACGCAAAGAGAGACGACGTAGTTGACCACGCAAACTAGCGTCAATCACTTGAGAACCAACTTTGATAATTACACCACCAATTAAATCACTGTCTATTTTGGTAGCTAATTCTACTTTTGCAGCTTTGGTAAACGTAATTACCTTTTCTGTAATTGCTTGCTGTTGGCCTTCTGTGAGAGGAACAGCAGAAGTAATTTCCGCCAATACGGTTTGATTTAACTGCCGTAATAGCGCTAGATACTGCTGTAAAATTGGTTCACTGAAGGCGATGCGTCTTCTGTCAACTAATAGCAGTAAAAAATTACGTAGGTATGGGTTTGCACCTTCCCCAAATAATTGTTTGAGCAGATTTTTTTTGTTCTCTGGTTTCACAAAGGGATTGGCCAAAAAGTTATTCAGTTCTTGGCTACCTGTTAATAAACCCAGAAAAGTTTTTGCATCTGTCCCAATTTCTTCTGTTGAATTTTGAGACTGAGCAATAGACAATAGTGCCTGTGCATAAGGCTGGGATATTTCAGCTGCTGCTGCATTACTTTTCATATCTCGCCTCCCAATTGTGCGATACTACGGGCAATTAAAGCCTGTTGAGCATCGTCGCTAATACCAGCTTTGAGTTGTCCTTCAACTTTTTGTAGTGCTTGTAAGACTACTTTTTGCCTTAGTTGAGTTATCACTCTTTCTAGTTCGGAATTCAAATCAGCCGCCCCTGCTTCCTGCATCCGTTGAATATCTACAGCGGATTGGGCTAAAATGGCATCTTTAGCCTTCTGGGCGTTTAATTCGGCTGTTTGTTTGATTCTTTGAGCTTCTTCTTGAGCAAGTTCCAGCTTTTGCTGTGCCTCTTTCAATTTGGCTGCGGTTTCTGCTACCTTCTGCTCTGCACTCTTAATTGCTGATTCAATATTTTCTCGGCGAGATTTTAAGGTACTACCTAAAACCTTGCTGCCAAATACAACCAACACAGTAATAATAATAGCCAGGTTAATCAGGTTAGTATCTAAAATATTCGTATTTAGACTAAACCCACTTTCTCCCTTGCTTAGTGCCAATTCACCTCCGACGGCGCTGGCTTCCGTCATCAACAGTAAAAAAGTCCCCATGATTCTTTATCCACTAACTGCGCTGCCAATTTTCCAAATTTTTTGTCAGTTGTCCGTTGTCAGTCGTCATTTGTTAGTTGTTTTTAATACCAATAACTAATGACTACTAATCACCCATGACCCATGACTGTTTTCACAAGTTAGCGGCGATTTACTAAATCAGCACCTAACAGCTTCTCCAGGATTTGACGACTGAGAGCATCTACTTGTGTTTCCAAGGCAGCTAGAGCCTGTTGTTTTTGCTGCTCAATTTCACTGGCTGCTTTTTCTCGCTGTACCTGGGCTTCTTGTTGCGCTGCGGCGATGTTTTGAGCAGCGATTTTTTGGGCTTCGGCTTGGGCTTGAGCAACAATTGCTTGAGCTTGTTTTCTGCTTTGAGCAAGCTCTTGTTCGTATTGCTGGGCTAATGCTTGGGCTTTTGATAAGCGTTCTTGGGCTTCTAAATTATTGGTACGGATATATTCATTCCGGCCATCAATTGCATTACCCAAGGGCTTGTAAAGAGTTGCATTCAATATCAGGGCTAATACTAGAAACTGGATTGCCATTAAGGGCAGAGTAGCATCTAGATCAAACAGTCCCCCTTCTTTGGCAACTTCTTCCACGGCCAATAAGGTGATCCAGTGTGTCATGATTGCTTATTCCTATCTACATTAATGTTAATGCTGAGTTCTGATAGCTTGCGTGTCCCAGTCATTTCATCAGTTATGAGTATAAGTTCATAACTTTCTGTTTAGACGTGATTGCTCACGCCCGCAGTCAGAACTCAGTTGTGATTATGCGAAGGGGTTAGCAAACAGCAACACTAGAGCGACTACTAGACCGTAGATGGTTAGAGCTTCCATGAACGCCAAACTTAACAGTAATGTACCGCGAATTTTGCCTTCAGCTTCTGGTTGACGAGCAATACCTTCTACAGCTTGTCCTGCTGCATTACCTTGACCAATACCGGGGCCGATTGCAGCTAAACCTACAGCTAGAGCAGCGGCGATAACGGAAGCAGCAGCAACTAATGGATTCATGATATTCTTTCCTTACTTTTAGAGATACGGTTGGGTGTTGTATTTGTCAGTTGTCAGTTGTCAGTTGTTAGTTGTCAGTTGTTAGTGGTCGGTTTTGAGATGATTAATTTCTGTCACCTGTCACCTATTCTCTGTCACCTGTCACCTGTGTCCTGTTTCCCCTAATGGCTGACTGTTTTCATCTGAGGGGGTTTAGTGTTCTCCCTCATGCTCTTCGCCATGATGATCTTCCATCGCTTCGCCAATATAGGCTGCTGCGAGGGTGGCAAAAATTAGTGCTTGAATGGCGCTGGTAAATAGTCCCAAAGCCATTACTGGCAGAGGCACGAACAAGGGTACTAATAGTACCAGCACTCCCACGACTAGTTCATCAGCTAAGATGTTACCGAATAAACGGAAGCTTAGGGACAGGGGTTTTGTGAAATCTTCAATAATCTTGAATGGCAACATGAAGGAAACTGGTTGCACATAGTTACCGAAATAACCCAAACCCTTTTTGCTGAATCCTGCATAAAAATACGCTAATGATGTCAACAACGCTAAGGCAACAGTTGTGTTAATGTCGCTTGTGGGTGCTGTCAGTTCGCCCTCTGGCAGATGAATTAACTTAAAAGGAACTAATGCCCCTGACCAATTTGACACAAAAATGAACAAAAACAAAGTGCCTACGAAGGGCACCCAGGGGCGATATTCTTTCTCGCCAATCTGGTTTTTGGCCAAATCTCGAATAAATTCTAGGGCGTACTCCATCAAGTTTTGTAAGCCACTAGGAATCCTTTTGACGTTACTACTGGCCAAGACGGAAGCTAGGACGAGTACGCCAATAACAAACCAAGATGTGAGAAACACCTGACCATGTAGCTTCAAGTTGCCTATTTGCCAGTACAGGTGTTTACCCACTTCCAATTCAGCAAGCGGAAGGGAGTAGACATTCAGAAAATTCAGCATTTTCTTTCCAATTCAATCGTTTCTCCAATTTTACCTGGAGAAGAGGAGCGTTTTAAGGTTGCCGGAGCGTGGATGAGTCAGAGATTAACGCTAACCTAACTACATAGATGATGAGTGTGGCTTTATAGGTCAGAAATCCCAAGAATATGGGTAGTATATGCAGTTGATTCAACCTTGATGCCAGGAGAATCAGCACTACTAACAAGGCTAACCGAGTTTTGCTCAGTTCTTGTTTTTCCCTTCCTAACCTTTCAACATCTTTCGCCAACATTCTCAAGTAAAGCACACCTGCACACGCCCCTAATAAATAATTTAGAGCAATGTTTGGTGAATAAGCAATCCAGACGGAGATAAAGATTATCCCTGTTAAAACAAGTGTGATCAATATCAACTCTCGATAGAGTTGATAAAACTCCCCCATGGAGGAATTTATTGGTTTTGTGTCCTCAAAACCAGATTTATCATCTTGTTGTCCTGTCTGAGTGGGCGTAATTGGTTCGTCTGACAAGCTCACGGCATTTGAAACTAGTACAGTTTAAATATGATGACCGCACATCCAGTCTGCCAAATCATATCACGTCGCGGTAACAATACTTTAGAAAAAAACAATTAACTTATTTTTGGTTAGTGGTCAGTTGTCAGTTGTCAGTGGTCAGACCATTGTCTGGGTACTGATTTTTTTTGATGAAGCGGGGGTTAGTAAGATTAGTTGTTGTTTGAGGAGATGTCTTACTCTGTTTAAGTCTAGCTCTAATTGGGCTACAATGTTAGTCAATCTGGCAGAACCATCACATTTGTTTATTATTTCAGAATTGCTATGGAAAAAATATCACATCCAGATATTATTGTCACTAGCCCAGATGGAGAATATTTGATGATTGTTGAAGTAAAACTCAATGATATCAATATACACCGTCAAAGTGCTATGGATAGACTTAAACGCTCAATGATTGATTTTGGTTGCTCAGTTGGGTTACTGGTAGCAGGAGAGCGTGTTACTGTTTTGCGTGATTCTTTTGATGACTCTCATGGTTCATCAATTTATGTAGTTGGTGAAGCTACACTGCCACATTCTTTTTTACCACCAGCAGATGAGCAATGGAGGGGAAATCCTCATCTTGAGTTTGAATCACAAGTTCAGCGATGGTTAGAAAAACTGAAACTGCAAACCAATGTAGACAGTTTACCAGATGATTTGAAAAATTTGTTTGGCGGACGGATAATCAATTTGCTGCGATTTGGTGAAATCAGGGCTGGTGGAGCTAGGGCGTGGAGTAAAGTTGTAAAATGAAACCTCAAGCGGTTTTTGTGGAAACAAACTGGGTGGTAGATATTGTTGCACCTGCACATTTACAGAGTCAACAAGCATCTCAATTGCTTTCACTAGCGGAAGCTGGAGAGTTTGAGTTATATCTACCTGCTATCTGCCTAACAGAAGCGCGTGAAACTATACCTCGACGATTCACTCCACTGTGAACTAGATTCTGATCTTCAACCTTGGGATAAAAATGGTGTATTAAAACCTATTCTTAGTGATCTCTACAAAGCTTCTCGAATCTGGGTTTATCGAGATTTTTTGGTGGAAGATGTAGATGAACTTCCCCAAATTTGGTTTTCTTCTACTTAACCGGGTGTCAGTAAAATAAGATGTTGTTTCCAAAGATTTCTCACTCCATCTAACCCAAACTGGACTTTGGTTAAAATCTCGGCTACGGTAGATATACTATCACAGTTTTGCATAAATTCTAATTCTGCTGGTGATAAGTTAACAATTTGATAATCATAGTTAAATATACATTGACTGGGAAACCCATCTATGCAGGGGTTAAGTTCGGGAATAGCTGCTAATAATCTGTTATCTGCTGACCAGTCGGTTTTGGGTAAGGGAGGACGACTGAGAAAAAATTCGTAATGTGCTACTTCTGGATTCAATAATTCTACTAATCTGTACCGTTGACGTTCTGTGAGTTCTGCTGCTCGCTCAATTAACTCCGGTGCTTTTTCTAACAAATTTTCTAATTGCCAAAAACCAGGATTTGAGAACCCTACAAAGTCTAAGCCGGAAGCGTCTATTAATGTAAATAATGTATCAATATTGTAGTCAGTTTCCTGGGGATGTACGTACATATCAGCAAAACATTCATCCCGCTGATTTTCTAATGACCATCTTTCTTTTTCGCGCTTGACAATACGGTTATTTTCTGGTAAAGAAGCAAAGATTTTTCTACCAATGTGAACACCATCTTGATAGTCACCGCGTTTGTTACCTTGGAGAAGTGCGATCGCTTGTTGCATTAGTTGTATTTCCCATCTTCCTATTTCTCCATAGACAAAGATGTGCATTAATCCACCAGGAGCGAGTTTTTTCGCTAATGCTTGAATACCAAGAATAGGATCGGGTAAATGATGAAGCACACCAACGCAATTAATTAGATCAAATTGTCCTGGTATCTGTTCAACATCATAGATACTCAGATGATGAAATTCTACACGGTCAGCACCGGAGCTTTGACAGCGTTTTTTTGCTACTTCTAAAGTTCCCGCACTTAAATCTATGCCTACTACCTGTGCGTGGGGGTTAAGATGTACTAAATATTCTGTTCCTACCCCTGAACCACAACCAGCATCTAAAATACGGATATGTTGATTTTCGGGTTTTCTCCCGGTACAAAAGTTGTAAGCAGCTAACCAATTCCAGCGCCAATTATAACCTGGTGGTGGTTGATCTAGAATGGGTTCTGGAGGGAAAGGGTAGGTATCATAAAGTTTCGCAACAGCAGCACTGACTTGGGAGTTGGACATAATTACGGATAACGCAGCATTTCTGATTTTATCTGATTTTAACGGATAGGGGGATTTTGGGCAAATGTATTATTTCTTGTGAGGATTTATGCCAAATATACCTCCCTAAACCCCATTTCTGATATCTGTGCCTGGAGTGTTTTGTTTATTCCGTAACTCGTGGGTAAGTCCTAAAGTATTGACCAAAAATCTGGGATACAAGCCCCGTCCACTTCGGCAAGCTCAGTGCATCG
>NZ_KE384636.1:284-12257 GCF_000426905.1 Dolichospermum circinale AWQC131C | reverse complement strand
GACGATAAGACCACTTGTGGCGTGTTCCAGTGAAGTGTCAAGAATCATCGCACCTTCAGGTCGATGAGTATGTCAAAAAAAACATCATTTATGAATGCTAGATGATCACACTCTAACTAAGAGGTGTTTTGAAACTCCCAAAGTATTTAGTTTTATAATTAAGAAGCATCGCAATCATTAATACAAATTAAAAACAATGGGAATATTTGGATTTGGAAAAAAGTCAGCTATGCCAACACCTGAGCAAGCACTGCCAGGACGGGACGAAGTAATGCGAGTACCAGCACTTCATTATGTGAACAAAAATCCCCTCAAAGCACCTTTTCCCCAGGGATTAGAAACTGCTATGTTTGGTTTAGGCTGTTTTTGGGGTGCAGAACGCAAATTTTGGCAATTATCAGGAGTTTACACTACAGCGGTAGGTTATGCTGCTGGTTACACACCCAACCCCACTTACCAAGAAGTATGTAGCGGTATGACCGGTCATAATGAAGTGGTGTTAGTTGTATTTGACCCGAAAATAATTACTTATTCCCAACTCTTGAAAGTCTTCTGGGAAAGCCACAACCCCACCCAAGGAATGCGTCAAGGTAACGACACTGGTACTCAATACCGTTCGGGAATTTACGTCTATTCTGAAAATCAAAAACAACTAGCAGAAACATCACGAAATGTTTATCAATTAGCTCTCAAGGATGCAGGTTATGGTACAATTACCACAGAGATATTAGATGCACCTGAATTTTACTATGCTGAAGAATACCATCAGCAATATTTAGCCAAAAATCCTGGTGGTTATTGTGGTTTAGGTGGTACTAATGTAGCTTGTCCCGTAGGTCTTGCGGAAGCGCAGGTAAGTTAGAAGTCCAGAAAACCACACAATACCCTCTGTTAAGACTAAAAAGCATTATATCGTAGGTTGGGTTGACTCAAGGAAACCCAACAAAATCGTTGGTAGTATTATATTGGGTTTTGCTGTCGCTCAACCCAACCTACAACCAACCTACATTTCCTTTTTTATTTTTTTATTAAACTATGTCTTTATTGAAAAGCTCACTAATTGGTTTAAAAGCTGACTCATTCCGTCATCCTCTAGACTTGGAAGCTACTAAAACGCTCAAGCAAATCCCTGGTTTAGATATGATGGTGAGAAATTGGCTCGGTCCAATGGCCGAACAGGTTTTTTATGTAGAGAATATCGCTTCTAGTATTTTAGTAGGAGAAAAACAACTCCCAGAATTACACAAATTATTATTAGAAGCTTGTCAAATTCTTGACATTGAGCCGCCTCAATTATATGTGCGTCAACATCCAGCCCCTAATGCTTATACCTTTGCTATGCGGGGTAAACAGCCTTTTGTAGTTATCCACACATCTTTAATTGAGATATTGACACCAGCAGAAATACAGGCGGTAATTGCCCATGAATTAGGTCATCTAAAATGCGATCACAGCGTGTATTTAACACCGGTGAATTTACTGATTTTAGCCGCTGCATTTGTGCCAAATATCGGCACTGTGTTGGCACAAGCTATGCAGTCACAATTATTAGAATGGGTACGCTGTGCTGAGTTTACCTGCGATCGTGCCGCTTTGTTAGCCACCCAAGACCCTAAAATAGTCATGTCAGTATTAATGAAGTTAGCTGGTGGTTCTCCTAGTTTAGCGCCCCAATTGAATTTAGATGCCTTTATTGACCAAGCTCGTGCCTATGATGACATTAGTAAAACGGAATTGGGGGAAATGGTAAAATCTGCCCGCACAGCCCAATTAAGCCACCCTGTCCCCGTATTGCGGGCGCGAGAAATTGATCGGTGGGCTAGTAGTCTAGAGTACCAAAAAATAGTAAAAAATCACAGTATTAATCATCAAGACGAAACTGCATCCCCAGGAGGTTGGCGTAATTGGTAGGTTATATCTTAGGTTTTGAAACTGATCTTGCTAGATAAATTACCTTTACGCAACATGAATCTATCACCGATTAATTTATTCGCATACGAACAAATGGCAAAAGAGCATCTTTCACAGATGGCTTTTGATTATTATAGTAGTGGTGCATGGGATGAAATTACGCTGCAAGATAATCGTGCTGCGTTTGCAAGAGTTAAACTTTATCCAAGAATGCTAGTTGATGTTAGTGAAGTTAACTTAACTACCAAGATCTTAGGGGCATATTTGCGATTACCTCTGTTAATTGCGCCCATGGCCTTTCAATGTCTGGCGCATACAGAGGGTGAAATTGCTACAGCCTTAGCTGCGGAAATTGCAGGTGTCGGTATGGTGTTGAGTACATTAGCTAATAAGAGTTTAGAAGAAGTAGCTACTGTTGCTAATGGTTTACAATGGTTTCAACTTTATATCCACAAAGATCAGGGTTTAACTAGGGCTTTGGTAGAAAGAGCCTATAGAGCGGGCTACAAAGCGATTTGTCTGACTGTAGATGCTCCCGTGTTGGGAAAACGAGAACGAGACCAACTTAATCAGTTTACCCTACCTGCCGGTTTACAGCTTGGTAATTTCACCAATATCTCCGGTTTAGAGATTCCCCAGGAACAAGGAGAATCTGGTTTATTGACTTATTTTAGCGAGCAAATTAACCCCGCAGTCACTTGGAAAGACTTGCAATGGTTACAATCTATTAGCCCCTTACCTGTGGTCGTTAAAGGAATTTTACGATCTGATGATGCGGTTCGGGCTGTGGAACATGGCGCTCAAGCAATTGTTGTTTCTAATCATGGCGGTAGACAATTAGACGGTGCGATCGCTTCTCTAGATGCTCTAGCCCCAATTGTAGCGGCAGTAAACGGACGAGCAGAGGTTTTGTTAGATGGGGGGATTCGTCGAGGTACAGATATACTTAAAGCCTTAGCACTGGGGGCAAAGGCTGTACTCATTGGCCGGCCTGTATTATGGGGATTAGCAGTGGCCGGAAAAACTGGTGTATCTCATATCATCTCCCTACTTGAGGATGAGTTAAAGGTAGCAATGGCACTCAGTGGCTGTCCCAGTTTGGAGGATATTGATTCATCAATTGCTCACTAAAAAATTTCTCAAAAAAAATCTCAATACCTATTGCCAAAATCAAAAAATAGGCTATAATAAGAAAGTTACACCCAAGGGCGGGTGGCGGAATTGGTAGACGCACCGCACTCAAAATGCGGCGACCGTGAGGTCATAGGAGTTCGATTCTCCTCCTGCCCATATCTCGTCAATAACTAAGGTTCATTAGTTATTAATTTTGTGTTGATGATTAACAGTTACAGATGCTAATATCAACGCCAATAGTTGATCTATCTGCGGCTACAAGAGCTTTTTCAGTCTTGTATTTAGGGTGAGAAACTAGCTATCGGCAATTCTGAAAGTCACCAATCATAAATTACCGTAAATAGTAAAGACTCTGCTCATCCTACCAACCAATTGACGCTAATTTAACTATTACTCTTAGTGTAGTAATATGAACTATATCTGTAATTATAGTTATATCCTAGTCCTCGGAATTTCTCACCGTTGACTACTACTCCTAGTAAATTGATGGGAGATGCTTTGAGCGTATCAACAAGTTGCTTTAAGGCAGATTTATCGGTTTTATCAATTCTGACAACTAGCATCACACCATCAGTATTAACTGATACTAGTCTGGCATCTACTAATCCTGACGAGGGAGGAGTATCATAAATCACTAAGTCAAAATTCTCAGAGAAATAGTTCATCATTTGACTCATTTTATCTGATGAGAGCAACCGCGCCGGATCAGGCGGTACAGGACCTGCAGTAATCACTGATAAACCATTAAGTCCCGGCATTTCTTGAATTACTTGGTTGACATCTATATCTGAAGAAATTAAACTACTTATTCCCCAGAGATTATTTAATTGTGATAGTTTATGAACCTTGGATTTCCGGAGGTCACAATCTACAAGTAATACTTTTTTCCCCATAATAGCGGCTGTTTTTGCCAGACTAAATCCCACCGTACTTTTACCATCTCCGGGAACAGCAGAGGAAACAACTAAAGACTTAATTGGTCGATCAGAATTAAGCAGTTGAATATTACTATATAAAACTTGTAAAGATTCCCAAAATGATCCTTGTCCATAATAATAGCTGGATTGGGAACGGCGACGAACAGAAGTGTTAGATGGTTCATCACTGACGACAAGAGGGTCTACAACTACTTCTGGTTCTTGGTCTTTACCTATATTTGTCAGGCTTAAAGATGCATTCCGCACTAAGTTTTTATTAAAGGGAAGAGATCCTAATAAAGGTAGTCCTACCTTATCCTGGACATTTTCAATACTGTGATAGGTATTATCAGTCTGTTCCCGGAGAAAAGCAGCACCTATACCTAATAAAGAACTAGCCACAAATCCCAACGTTAAATTGCGGGGAATATCTGGAGAAATTGGATATTGAGGCTGAATAGCTGCTTGGATTAATTCCCAAGGTAGTTCTGTTTGGGCTATTTCTATTTGCAGTTGTTCACGAGCCGCTAAAAAGCGATTTAAACTTTCATTGGCTATTTGTAAATTCCGCAGGATTTCAGTATATTGCCGAGACAAAACTGGCAACTGGTCTAATTTCAATTGCACTTGTTTTTCTACTTGTGCTATGTATTGATTGTCTACTTCTATTTTTTTTATTAGATCCGTAGCTTCAGATATTCTGATATTAATAGTGCGTGCGGCTTCTGCCTCAATAATAGGTAAAAGGTTAGCTCTTTTTTCTTGTAAGGTGCGGATAACTGGGTTATCTGGTTGAAATCGAGTTAATTCTCCAGATATCTGGGTGTCTAATTGACGCTGTTGAGCAATTAGGGTTTGATAAAGAGGGGCAGTATTGAGAATTGCTAACTGTTCTTCACGTCTCTGTAGCCTGTCATAATTAGCTCTAGCAGCGGTTAACTGTTGATTTATAGTTAGTCTTTGTTGTGTCAAAGATTGAATTTGCGAAGAAATTACCCCAGCTTGGTTTTCAGGATCAATAAAATTGTATCTTTGACGGAACATTTGCATTTGTTTTTGCAACTGTCCTAGCTTAGTTCGGATTTCCGGGAGTTTTTCATCCACAAATTTAACTCCCTGACGGAGCTTCGTTTGCCGCTTGTTGAGGCTGTATTTTAAATAAAAATCAGCCAGAGGATCTAGTATAAGTTTAATTTTTCGACTATTATCACTTTGATAGCTAACTTGAATGACTTTTGATTGTGCCAAGCGACGAATAGTTAAACCTTGTATAAGGGTATAGTAATTAATATCAGGATAAGATTTTTGGATTTCTTTAATAAAATCTCCCAGCAGTTCTGGACTTCTGAGAACTTGAATTTGGCTCTCATAATCTAATCCAGTTGGTTTAAGGGCATTAGCGAGTCCTACGTCTATTTTCCCTAGTTCAGAGTCACTATTAACAGGTTCAACTAATATTTGAAAGCCGCCTTCATATATTGGTACTTGTTTAAAGGTTGTATAAATAACACCACCCATAGCAACGGAAGCAACTCCTATGATGATAATTGCTCGGCGCTGTAAAAGACTAAGAAAGGACTTGAGGTTAAAATCACTAGCCTCTTCTGAAAATTGGGAAAATGTGGGATTTGAAAATAATGTAGAAACAGGAGTGGTATTACCCTGGGAATTTTTGTCATTTTTGAGTTGGTTAAGCACAGGTTTTTTTGGGGTGAATAGCAGGGAATGTGTAACTGTTTTTTACCTTTATGAGTCATAGTTTAGCAACTTTAAAAGCTAATCACCAATAACTACTAAAATTTAGTGATTGAATCAGTATGTAATTAAGTGAGATTTCGGTTATCTCACGTCTACTTACTTAATTCAGTATTTTATGGAACTACGATCTACATAATAACAGCCTAAAACTAGGCCATCCATATTAGTTCTCAAAAAACATTTCAGAGCTTCCTGCGGTGTCCTCACAATAGGTTCATTTTCGTTTAAAGATGTATTTAGAAGCAGAGGAATACCAGTACGCTGGTAAAATGTATTAATCAATTCCCAATAAAGAGGATTGGTTTTGTGACTGACACTTTGTAACCTTCCAGACCCATCTACATGAGTCACAGCAGGAATTTTTTCTCTTTTATCAGGGCGAATTTTGAAAACTTTCTCCATAAAAGGGGCTGGTTCATCAATTTCAAAGTATTCTCCAACAAATTCCTCCAGAATACTGGGGGCAAAAGGACGGAATTTTTCTCGGAATTTAATTTTTAAGTTGATTATATCCCGCATATCAGCGCGACGAGGATCAGCTATCAAGGAACGATTGCCTAATGCTCTGGCACCAAACTCCATTCTACCTTGAAACCAACCAATTACTTTGCCATCGCAAATAGCATCAACAACATGATTTAACATTGCTACTTTTTCAAGCTTTTTAGGTTGTAAATCGTGAGATTGTAATGCTAATAAACATTCTTCCTCAGAAAACTCAGAACCCCAATAAGCATGACTTAAAATAAACTGACGAGGTTGCTTGAGAATTTGATTCCAAATAAAGAAGGCTGCACCGATACAAGTACCATTATCAGCAGCCCCTAGAGGAATGTAAACATTTTTAAAGGAAGTATTTTGGGTAATTTTACCATTGGCTACAGAATTCATAGCTACACCACCTGTCAAACAGAGATTTTCGCAAGGGTAGCGCTGATGTAATTGATTGAGTAAATGAAAAATTATTTCTTCTGTTATGGCTTGTAGGGATGTGGCAATATTTTGATGCTTGGGTGTCAGTTCAGAATTTACTTCTCTTGCTGGGCCTAATAGTTTTTCTAGTTCTGGACTATGGAAAGGTGCAACTGTGGGTGCGCCATTATCCCACTTCATAGCGATACCCTGTTCATGATGAGTGAAGTAATCTAGATTTAGCTCAAAACTATCTCCTTTGGGAAAGATGATTTTTCTGAATGCTTCGAGATACTCTGGTTCTCCATAAGGGGCTAATCCCATAACTTTGTATTCGTCACCATAGGCAGGAAAACCTAGATACAGGGTAATGGCATTATATAAATAACCGATAGAGTGGGGAAAGTGCGTCCGCGTGAAATATTCTAAATGATTACCCTCTCCTGCTGCTGACAAGGTACTTACAAAGTCTCCCATACCGTCAACAGATAGAATGGCGGCTTTTTCAAAGGGGGAAATAAAGAAACCGGTGGCTAGGTGTGTAGTATGATGTTCTAGGGTATGAATAGGTGCTGTAATTTCCTGGGGTTGACAATTACAAGCTGCGGCTAGTGTTCTGTGAAGATTGGCGGATTTACTTTGTTTGTTAAATCTATCTAGAAGTGATGATAGTGATGGACGTTGTTTGAGGGTGAATAGGAGTTTACGATTAAGATTAGCTTTGGGATTAAAGGATAATGCAACGTGATCTAACTCTTTGGCACTAATACCAGCTATTTTTAAACAATAACGGATAGATTCTGTGGGAAATCCGGCCCAATGTTTAACTCGATTAAAACGCTCTTCTTCAATGGCTGCTATTAATTGACCATTTTGGATTAAACAAGCAGAAGCGTCACCGTGGTAAGCGTTAATTCCTAGTATATTCATGGATTTACTAATTTATGAGTTTATAAAAAAATTGTTTAGTCTGATTATAACCTTCTTGTGAAGAAAAGAAGTTTAGTTAAAGACTTCAGTATTTGCACTAAATCTGAAAGCTTCAGATTTATAAGTATTTTCATTGAATTAATGAAATTTCATTTTTAACATTAAGTAGTATCTCTGGGTTAGGGATGATTTGGGTTGTCATATTACAGTTGTGCTTGCTGGGTTTTTATTTTTGAGTTTGGTTAATATCTATTTTCTCTGCTTCTATTATATTAGAAGTAGACTCAAAAATAGTTATGATAAAACTTACTGAAATGTATAGTACCATCTATGCCAACCGTCGAGAATACTGCCTTTGAGGATGAGACCATAGATGAAGATTATTAAAGGTGCGAGGATTTTCTTTTTACGGATGCGATTTGCTTACAGTAGCACTTCGCTATTACTAACTAATAGTACACACCTATTGTGGGAAATCCGCATACAGCACTATAAGTTTACCTTCGTAAATTGCCAATAGGAGGAACAGCAATGACAGTTACAACGGTTAAAAAGATGACCTTTGAGGAATTTCTTAATTATGACGATGGTACGGACGCTTTATATGAATTGGAAAACGGAGAATTAATACCTATGCCTTCAGAAAGTGAGTTAAATTGTCGGATAGCAACGTTTTTGTTAATTTATTTTTCTAAATTAGGTATTCCATATTACCGATTGAGAATGAAAACAGAAATGGCTGTAAATAGCCGTCAGGTGGGGGTGCGTGTGCCTGATTTAGTAGTGTTTTCTGAGGAATTGGCTAAGATTATGGAAGGGGCTACACGCTCTTTGATTTTAATGGATATGCCACCACCTTTGTTAGTGGTTGAGGTGGTGAGTCCAAATCAAGGAAATCGGGATTATCGTTATAAGCGTTCTGAGTATGCTGCACGGGGAATTGCTGAATATTGGATTGTTGACCCGACTGCCCAAAAGGTGACAGTATTGGAATGGGTAGAGGGTTTTTATGATGAGCAGGTATATGTGGGAGATCAGGTAATTGGTTCTCTTATATTTGCTGATTTAAAGTTAACTGTTGCTGAGGTTTTACAGGCTTGACACTCACTAATGAACCTCTTATTTTGACAAAGGTATTGATAATACTAAGGAATATTTTAGTTGTTTAGGCGCTTAGGCGATCGCGGGGAAAAAGGTCTGAATCACGGATTAGACGGATCCCTGACTAATGATTTCTGTGATCATCTGATTTGGGCGATCGCTTCAAAGTAAAGATGAGGTTAAGAATTTTTGATTAAGGGTTAAGAATATCTTGCTTGCTAATCCCCTTATGGCGGGAAACAGCAACTAAGATGGCATTTAAAGTACCCACTCTCAATGGGTTATGAACTGCTTGCAGCAGCGCTTGCGCTATCGGGAACACAAAGACGGTGATGACTTGGCGTTTCTGTTTCCAGGATAATGTGGCTTCCTTCTTGATTGACAATTTTGTAGTCCCACGTTTTACATATTACATAAAGTTTGCACTAAATCTGAACCTTTCAGATTTCTAGGTATTTTCATTGAATTAATAAAATTTCATTTTTAACAAGATGTAAGTGTATAACTGGAAAGTTCAATTCTTGAAAGTAAAAAGCTTTAACAGCTTCTCGAATATTGGCTTTGAGTTCTTCCCAAGAATCTCCTTGGGTAAAAATGTCTTCGGTGAGACATTCAGTCACAAATCCGCCGTCTTCTGCTTGGGAAACTTCAAAAACCAGTGTATTTACCATCAGATTAACTCCTAGCAATAAAGAGCAGGTTATTTGAGCCAATTAACTATCTATTTTCTCTGCTTCTATTATATGTATACCCAGCAATAGTTCTGCTAAAACTCTCTGAAATGTATAGTACCATCCATGCCACCCATCAAGAATACCGCCTTTGATGATCAGACAATAGATTAAAATTATTAAAGGTGCTAGGATTTTCTTTTTGCGAAGGCGATCGCCTATACTAAGTTCATGCTCTGGTGTTTCTAGAAGTTTTTTACTTTCAATTACCATATAACGATCTTGCGCCCATAACCAACGACTCAATGGTTTGCGATCGTCGTGGTGGATGTATGCTGATAATTGACTAGATTTACCTTGTACCACAACTCTATGAGCGTGTCCATCATCTTGATAAATTGCTTTTTCCCTTTTGTAAAGAACTTTGCGGGGTGGAAGCAAAGTACCGCGTAAGGGTTTACCAAAAACACAGTATTTGAACCTGACACTATAGCTATTTATATCTGACTCTATTGGCAAAGATGTAATTTCCCGAATTAAATCATCGGTTAATATATAATCTGCATCTAGCGATAGTACCCATTCTGATGTAATTTTTAATAGTCCGTAATTGCACTGACTAGCGAAGGAATCAAACTTCCTGGTAAATACTTCTACTTGAGGATATTGAGACAAAATTTCTAATGTTGTATCTGTGCTATAACTGTCAATAACAATGATTTTACTTGCCCATTTAAGTTTTTTCAGGGTACGATTAATGTTATTTTCTTCGTTATAGGTAAGGATGAGAGGTGTAATTTGTTCTAACATTAGGATATTCAAATAAATTCTTGTTATTGAACTATGGTACTAGAACACAACATAGTTTTCCAAAGATAGGGAAATCTACCCGCAAACTTAAACTTGATATTTGTATAGTTTTCTGATTTAAGTAAAGCCGTCATAGTTGGTACGGAAAAGAATTTGATATGACCACCATCCCAAAGAACGGTAAAATGGTTGTCCATTTTCCCTGTAGCAGCCATCACTAGGTTTTTTAGATAACCATGATAGGGAGTGGTTAGGATTAACCCACCATTGGGTTTGAGGCATTTTTTAGCACTTCTGACTAATTCTTTAGGATAAAATAAATGCTCAATTACCTCAACAGCAATCACAATATCAAAGTTGTCTCCTAGTTCAGAATATGGTAAATCGTAAATGCTACCTTGAATAAAGCGACAATTGGTAAAACTTTGATTAGCCAATTTTACACCTGATTCAGATTCCTCAACACCAACAACTTCATAACCCTGTTGTGCTAGGAAATTGCTCAAGCTACCATTACCACAACCAATATCCAAAATCCGAGGTTTTTGGTTGTTATCGGGGGGGGGTAGCATTTCTGACATCATTTCCATAAGTGGTTTTAGCAAATAATTGTGATGATGTTCAGCTTGACTATTTTGATAGGAATATTCGTATTGGTTGGGTGTGGTAGTCATTTGTTCTGAAATGGTAGCTGTATTATTGTGGTAATTAACTGAGTCTCTCAGCAGCGACTCGCGGTTAGACGACAGGTTTACACCAATCCACGCGATTGGTTTTGGCATAATCTTATTAAGACTGATACAAAAAAAGAATCCCTAAATATCTTCTAAATTAATTCCCATTGCTTGCAGTCTTTCAGCTAGTTTAACAGCTTTTTGTTCTGCTTTTTCTGCTCTTTGGCGTTCTTTTTCTGCTATTTGGCGTTCTTGATTAACTAACTCACTTCCCCAGAGTAATAAATTTCCAGATTTATCCCACCATCGTAGCCAATAACCCTCAAATTCGGCTTTTTTTCCTATCCATACACCCAAGAATAGGTCTGTTGATTTTTTCCAGGAAAAGTTCAATATCTTTTTCAAGATTTGGTAATAATGCTAATGCTTTAAATAAATTGATTTTTAGTTGCTCATATTCTATTTCTACCCCATAAGCATGACGAAAGAAATGGCGAAATCCTCTTAAACTGTTTAAAATCTCGTAGGTTGACGGAGAAATTAAAAAAGGACGAACTTCGGGAATATTTTGGCTCATTCTTCTGAGTAATGCACTGTACCACTGGGCAGTATCGGTAATATTATTTTCAAAATAGGAGGCTACTATTTTTAGTAGATTTTCGGTTGCACCATATAAGTTATGAGTTTGGTAAGCGATACTTTCTAATAAAACTGAATTATCAGAGGTTAAATTCTCAGAACGTTCAACCAATTTTTTATTAATAGCAGTAATCACCGCTAATTGATATTTGACATCCGTTTGGAAGATAATTAGGGTGTTTTTTTCCATAATATTCCTGTTTGCCGAATGCGATGGCTAAAATGACAATCATTCAATCTGATAATATCTACATCTCTTTCTAAATAGGTTGACAGGAAGCTAATAGCTAAACAATATTTTTCCGGATTGATATTTTCTACTGCGACATCAACATCTGAATTTTGCCGAAATTTATCAACACGGGTTACAGAACCAAAAATGTAGGCTTTATCTATGCCAAATTCTGGCGAAAATTGATCTAAAATAACATAACTGGGAAAATGCTTTTTTCAGTTAACTTTCTTTAAATATCATCTAAATTCACTCCCAAAGCTCTCAGTTTCTCAGCTAGTTTG
>NZ_KE384636.1:0-268 GCF_000426905.1 Dolichospermum circinale AWQC131C | reverse complement strand
TCGTTGTTTCTCCTGTTCTGCTCGTTGTTTCTCCTGTTCTGCTCGTTGTTTCTCCTGTTCTGCCCGTTGTTTTTCCTGTTCTGCCCGTTCAGCAAAGGTAGGAATCCAATCACCATCTTGATTATACCAACGTAGCCACAAACCTTCTGTACCTTGATATTTTCCCGCCCAAACTCCTACTCCTAATTCCAATTCAGGAAACCAGAATTTTGGTTCTGTCAGTTCCACTGCTTGATATTTTATCCCCAGTAGTTGAAATACTCGCAGA
>NZ_KE384635.1:365-26802 GCF_000426905.1 Dolichospermum circinale AWQC131C | reverse complement strand
TAATCTGAAGCGATTAAATACAGGAGATAATTAACAATGTATCAAAGTGATGTGTATAGCAAATAAATATCGCAGGAAGTCTATTTTTTTCCAGGCAAACTATGAAAATGCTACCACAGGCTGGCATTGAGTTAAATGCGTTTACGGGAGATGATGTAACTTCAGAGTTCTTAGACAGCCTTGATTTAGGAGAAACTATATTTCTATCCATGCCATATCCAGTCAAGCTATCACGCAGTTATATTTTATAATTCTAATATGGCTAAATCTTGTGCTACCGGCATCCTGACCGCTAGAATTATGCAGTACAACTTCTTTAGAGGTTGAAATTTAATGTCAACTCGCTCGGAAAAAGCTGTTTACTGGATTAAGTTACTTAGTAAAGATCGTAAAGTTTTATTGCAGCATTCAACACTTGTGGTATTTTGGCGTAATATTGGGAAGCAACTATTCAGAAACTTTCTCCAAACTTATGAAGTATGGGTTGAAGAACAGCAAAAATTGTAACATTGATTATAATGAATATAATTTTCATTGCCTCCCAACTTTCCCATTGTTATTTCTGCTTTTGGACGAGAGTAATGTGGTAAAATATCTATAAAAGGTTGAGTCGCTAGTTTATTGAAGGTAGGAATATGTCTTGGTTCTGAACTGACCAGTAGAAATAACATTGAAATCAAATAATTTAGGATGGTAGTTATGATTACAAAAACAGAAGAGATGACTGAAAATATAATTAAAAAAATCCAAAATTTACCCCTAAAAAATCAACAACAAATATTGGATTATGTCGAATTTATTGCTAATAAATATCAACCAGAAAAAGTTGATCCAACTCAAAAACCCCAAAAACGAATTGCTGGACTTCAACGAGAAAAAATTTGGATGAGTGATGACTTTAACGAACCTTTAGGTGATGAAATTTGGGGAATTGATCATTGGTCAGTCTATAACTGAAAATATTACTATTCTCAGCATTGATACTATTTTTGATGCTTATTCGGTTAAGAGAGTATGGTAATGTTATAATGTAATAGTTGAAATATATTTAAAAACTAATGTCAGATACAGTTATTCGTGTTGAAAATCTAGGTAAAAAATATATTATTGGACATCAACAGCAGGAACGTTATACAGCACTGCGAGATGTGATTACTGATAAGGTTAAATCTATTGGTAGTTTAATAAATCCTCAAGCTAAAAATGAAAATCCTGCTTTTGAGGAATTTTGGGCTTTAAAGGATGTGTCATTTGATATTAAACAGGGTGATAGAGTAGGAATTATTGGGCGCAATGGCGCAGGAAAATCAACACTTTTGAAGATTTTAAGCCGCATTACTGAACCAACTACAGGAAGTATTAAAATTAAGGGTAGGGTGGCCAGTTTATTGGAAGTAGGAACTGGGTTTCATCCAGAGTTGACGGGGAGAGAAAATATATTTCTCAATGGTGCAATTTTGGGTATGGGGAAGGAGGAAATTAAACGCAAGTTTGATGAAATTGTGGCGTTTGCTGAGGTGGAGAAGTTTCTGGATACGCCAGTAAAGCGGTATTCTTCGGGAATGTATGTGCGGTTGGCGTTTGCTGTGGCGGCGCATTTAGAACCGGAGATTTTGATTGTGGATGAGGTTTTGGCGGTGGGAGATGCTCAGTTCCAAAAGAAGTGTTTAGGGAAGATGGAAGATGTGGGGAAAGAGGGAAGGACAGTATTGTTTGTAAGTCATAATATGACAGCGTTGAAAAGCCTTTGTAACCAAGCAATTTCCCTAAGCCATGGTAAGATATCTCAGATTGGCTCAGTAGGAGATGTAGTTTCTAACTATTTAACATCATCATCTTCTTCAATGTTAACTGAACAAGTATGGAATGAAATCAATGCAGCACCAGGTAATGAGTATGTTCGATTGCATCGTGTATCAGTTGTACCGGAGAAAGATGTTCCATTAGATCAAATTACAGTTGCTACTCCTCTTAAGTTAGAGTTTGAATACTGGAATTTCGATCTAGATGCTTGCTTGAATCTAAGTTTACATCTTTTTAATCTTGAAGATATTTGTATCTTTGCTACCATCTCAAATCCACAAAAAATGCCTGTAGGATTGATACAGTCAGTTTGCTATATTCCAGGAAATTTATTAAATGACGGAACCTATAGAGTTCAACTTATGGTAGTCAGAAATGCTTCTATAATAATATTTAAAGACGACAACATTATGATGTTTGAAGTCAGTGATATTGAAAGGCAAGTTGATTGGTATGGAAAATGGCCTGGAGCAGTTAGACCACACTTACAATGGAAAACAGTCTCAAATATCTCAAATAAAATTTAAGGTATATTAAATCAGGAGTTATTTACAGTGAAACAAAATACTTTTAGTTATAATTTTATCCAAAAATTCACAGATAATTGGTACAATGTAGAAACAAATAATGTAGACTTAATTAGGTTTCCAGAATCATTAAGCTTTTGGGAAAAAGCTAGAAGGATAGTTAAATATACATTACTTAAATTCTTTGTTAAAAGAGGATTTGTTTATTTTCACAAGGAAACATTAAGCAAAGTAATCAAGAAACTAGAATTCATTTTTATTAACTCTAATCGGATTGAGGAAACATATAACTTGCTGGATAATGATTCCTCTCGCAATCTTATGGTTCATCTACTATTATACAGGGTGCTAGGTAGTGATAAAGTGAGATTACCATTAAATAATCCTGATTATTGGAATAATTTTAATATAATCCAACATCAGCTGCTGGAGAAATCCAACTCCTTTGCAGTTAAGTCTCTTTCTGGACAGTTGAATTTATATAAATTGCATGACATAGGATTTCCTCTATCTTTAAATGCTCACCCTCTAAATATTGTATGTACTTTTATGTTAGAACAATATTGTTATAAGAATCAAGAGAAAAGTATTC
Source organism: Dolichospermum circinale AWQC131C (assembly GCF_000426905.1). Lineage (NCBI taxonomy): Bacteria > Bacillati > Cyanobacteriota > Cyanophyceae > Nostocales > Aphanizomenonaceae > Dolichospermum > Dolichospermum circinale. The sequence continues at coordinate 23,880 of NZ_KE384635.1, read as the reverse complement.
AGGCTGAACAAGGAGACTTTGTAATTGATGCTGGTGGTTGTTGGGGTGATACCGCGCTATATTTTGCCCATAAAGTCGGTCACAATGGAAAAGTATTTTGCTTTGAATTTTCTGAGTCTAATTTAACAATTTTGCGTCAGAATATTATTATAAATCCATATTTAAAAAATATTATAGAAATAGTTCCAAAAGCTATTTGGGATAAACCAGGAGAAGATTTGTTTTTTTCTGAACAAGGTTCAGGCACTTCGCTTGTCTATGATCAGGGCGGTAAATCATTGGTGTCAACAGAATCAATTGATAATTTTGTTGAAAAATTTAACATTGAAAAAGTTGACTTTATTAAAATGGATATAGAAGGCTCGGAATTAAATGCTCTCAAGGGAGCAGAGAAAACAATTAAAACTTTCAAGCCTAAACTGGCAATTTCGGTTTATCATCAAGACGATGATATTATTAAAATTCCTAATTATTTAAATAAGCTTAATATAGGATATAAATTTTTCTTTGATCATTTTACTATTCATCGTGAAGAAACTGTCTTGTTTGCGTTTGTGGAGCAGCAAATAAATTAATAATAATTTATGTCTAAGATTGTATTACTGGGTTCATCAGGTCATGCTTTAGTTGTCATAGATATTGTTCGTCAGCAGCAGATTTATGAGATTAGCGGACTTTTAGATGATGTAAATTTCAATCTTCATGGTACTTATCTTCATGGGTTGCGAATTTTGGGGGGTAAAGAACAATTAGATACTTTGAAAACCCAGGGTATAGATACAGCTTTTGTGGCGATTGGGGATTGTAACGCAAGAATTAAGCTTTCTAAATGGGTTCGTGAAAAAGAATTTAAACTGGCAACAATTGTACATAGTCAAACAGTTATTGCTCCAGACGTATTTCTAGGTTATGGAACTCTAGTTTGCGCTGGAGCAGTGGTTAATTCTGGAGCAAAAATTGGTAATAACGTCATTATCAATACTAGTTCTAGTGTTAATCATGAATGTGTCATTGAAGATGGTGTCCATATTGGACCTGGGGTTCATATTGGTGGTAGAACAACCATCAAACAAGGAGCATGGATAGGAATTGGCGCAACGGTAAGCGATCGCATTACCATCGGCGCAAATTCCATTATTGGTGCTGGAGCGGTTGTAGTGCGGGATATACCCCCTGGTGTAGTAGCCTACGGAGTTCCGGCAAGAGTTATGAGAGGTATTAAGGAGTGCTGATAAATTTGAACGACTATCTACTGAGGAAATCAACGAAAAATGTTAGCTATTGCGATCCCTACCTATAACAGTTCTGGAATTATCAAAGAAACGCTTGAATCTATAATACAAGCAGTATTAAATTGTAACACTACATATCGTGTTTATATCTTTGATGATTTTTCCACAGATAACACGGTTAACATAATAAAAAGTGTTTTTCAAGAATATCCTATCGAACTAATTGTTTTTCAATATGAAGAGAATGTTGGAGAGACAGCAAATGTTAATCGAGGCTTCCAGCAGTTAGCTTTAGATGGTGTGAAATGGGCAATGTTGATCCATCAGGATGACTTGTTGCACCCATCATGGCTTTCAGTCAGCCAAGATACTTTAACTAAAATCCCAGATAGTATAGGAATGCTATCTTGCGAAAATTTATACTCTAATAAATTTCATGATAAGTTTGAGTGTTCTAGTCTTTCAGAGATATCCGTCAACGAGCCAATATTTATAGACTACCAAGGTACTGTTGAATCAGTACATAGTTTAGCTAATAGGTGGTTTTGGAACCCCTCTGGTTCGTTAATAAGAGTAAGATCCCATAACCAGATGGGCGGTTGGCATCCGTTGCTGAAATATGCAGCTGATAATGATTTTCTTGTTCGTTTCTTTCTTGCCAAAAATTCTGTTCGACACTTTAATTTGAAAGGAATAGTAAAACGAGGACACCCCGAATCATCAACATCTCGTATGACTCGCTCAGGTGACTTTGCATTTTATTGGGTCTATTTAATGCACAAATACCTATGGCTTGTAAGTAGGAAACAAAGATTTAGAGATATAACCAAACAAATGTTTGTAGCTTTTCGGTTAGGAATTCACTTCCTTTCTAAAGGTGATTTGTATGGTTTTTGGGGACAGTTAAGCGCAATAATTATTCTGTTTCGAGGGCTAGTTGCACTGATTCCTGGATGTGAATTTGTTCTCCCAATTCGAGTTTGTACACTGCTGGATTATCAATTTCCTACTATTTCCCTAGAAAATTTGTCATAGATAAGCACAAGGTTATTTTGACCTAAAATTAAGTAAACTTCTTAAAATTAAGATTCAATGACACAAAAACTATCAGTATCAGATTTAGCTATCTTAGGTGGTTCTCCAGCATTCACCGAAAAACTACACGTTGGTCGTCCTAATATTGGCGATCGCGAACTATTTCTCAAACACGTCAATACAATTTTAGATAATCGTTGGCTATCTAATAATGGTCCTTTTGTCCAACAATTAGAACAAGAACTAGCTCAACTATTAGGTGTTAAACATTGTATTGCAGCTTGTAATGGCACTGTTGCCTTAGAAATTGCCATTAGAGCTTCTGGACTGAGTGGAGAGGTAATTGTCCCTTCCTTCACATTTATAGCTACCCCCCATGCTTTACAGTGGCAGGAAATTACACCTGTGTTCTGTGATATTGACCCAGTAACTCATCTAATCAATCCAGATAGAATTGAATCTCTAATTACACCCCGAACAACAGGTATTTTAGCAGTTCATCTTTGGGGACAACCCTGTAATGTTGAAGCACTGACAGAAATTGCCAACCGTCACAATTTAAAGCTTTTATTTGATGCTTCTCATGCTTTTGGCTGTTCTTATCACGGTCAAATGATCGGTGGATTTGGAAATGCAGAAGTTTTTAGTTTTCATGCTACCAAGTTTTTTAATACCCTAGAAGGGGGAGCAATTGTTACCAATGATGACGAATTAGCATCCAAAATTAGGTTAATGAAGAATTTTGGTTTTTCAGGCTATGAAAATGTCATTTATATCGGTACTAATGGCAAAATGAATGAAGTCTGTGCAGCGATGGGGTTAACTTCCCTCAAAAATATGGAACAGACAATTGAAATCAATCAAAGAAATTACCATTTTTATCAACAGCAATTAGCTGAAATTCCCTCTGTTCGGCTTCTAGATTATGATGAATCTGAAAAGTTTAATTATCAATACATTGTCTGTGAGTTAAATACTGATATTACAGAATTTAGTCGGGATCAATTTATCGAAATATTGTGGGCAGAAAACATTTTAGCTAGGCGTTATTTTCATCCTGGTTGTCACCGAATGGAACCTTATCGCTCTTATTTTCCTCATGCTGGTTTGCTATTACCACACACCGAAAAAGTGGCTGACCGAGTTTTTTTATTACCTACTGGTCAAACAATAAACCCAGCAATGATAGAATCCATTTGTCAATTGATCAAATTGATTTTAATAAACAGTCAAGATATTATCTCTAAACTAGAACAAAGTGGTCATGTCAACTCATTTTTCATCAACTCCCTTAGTCAGCTTCACCGTAACAGCATATAACACTGAAAAATATATTGCCGAATGCCTAGATAGTATTTTTGCACAAAAGGGAAATTATGATTTTGAGGTTGTCGTTGTTGATGATGCCTCCACAGATGCTACAGAACAAGTAATTCGTTCTTATACTGATCAGCGACTTCGATATATTCGACATACTAGCAATCAAGGAGCTTTTGCAACAGTTAATCGAGGTTTTCAGGAAGCCAAGGGTCAGTTTGTTACCAGAATAGACTCAGATGATCGCTATCGCTCAGATTTTTTATTAACAGTTGTTCCCATTTTGCAAAAGTATCCTGAAGTCGGATTAGTATATGGTGATATAGCCATGATTGATCCTCAAGGAAAAATTACTGTCCCAGAGGGAAATGTGCTGCGTCAAAATCTACCAGCAAAGGGAAACGAACTGATTCCCTTATTAGAAAAAAATTATTTACCAGCACCAACTACAATCGCTAGAAAAGAAGCATGGGATGAAGGTTTACCTGTACCCCGTGGATTTGACTTTTGCGATTGGTATCTTTCAACTAGTATTGCTAAGAAGTGGGATTTTTATTATTGCGATCAAGTATTAGCTGATTATCGTGTTCATCCTCAAAACCATCACCGATCTATTATTCTTGATAAAACAGGGGAATCAATCATCTTTCAAGTGCTAAAACAAGTGTTTAGTGAAACTGAACGTCAAGATGAAAAAAGCAAAGCTAAGTCAAGAGTTTATGGGATTAATTATCTCACATTAGCTAATCAATACTTTGGTGCTGAAATGCTAGGTGATGCACGTCGTTGTTACATAAAAGCAATTCAGTATCAACCCCATTTTGCGTTACACTCAGATATTTTAATTCATTTGTTTGGAACTCTCGTAGGTCAAAAAGTATATGAACAACTAAAAATTGTTACCAAACAGGTATTACAAGTAAGGTAATCACAGCGATCGCACTGAAATATCGTCAAATAAAGCAATATACCTTGACATACACGCGAGATTAGTTAACTGAATAATTTTCTGTGAACCTAATCAGTATTTAAATTCAAATTCTTTGGGTGAAAATATGAGTTTTTACAAAATCCTAAAACCATTAGGCTTTCATTTCCACAACTTGATATCAAAATCAAAATTCTTTTCGAGAATCTATATAGATTTACTAGGAGATATTTGTCATCTATTACCAAATAATTCCATAAATAAGCGTATTCTAAATAGCATAAACTCAATTCAATGGACTAAATTTCAATTGAAACATAGAACCGTTCAATTGTGTAATAATATAACTTTTCAATTGATTCCTCACTTACATGAATTTGATTCAGAGGCCATAGTTACTAAATATGTTACTTATGAACAAGAAGTTTTTGCTTATTTAGAAAGCAACATATCAGAATATGATTCGGTTATAGAAATAGGTGGAAATGTAGGAATATTTTCTCTTTTCTTTTATGAAACTTTCTTAAAGTATCACAAAATTGAAAAGCCTTTTAACCAGTACAGAAAGAGGTTTGCAACACAGGAGAAAGCAATAATAGAAAATAATAAATTTATTTAATATGAAAATTATCCACCTTCCCTTCTGCTTTGATCCAGATCCTATGGGTGGAACAGAAATCTATGTAGAAGCATTAGCAAGAGAACTAACAAAACAAAATATCACTAATATCATAGCCGCCCCAGCCGCAAAAAACCAATCCTACATCTACAACCAAATCCAAATTAGACGCTTTGCTATCTCCTCACAAGTCAAACATTTAAAAGAAATCTATGGAGAAGGAGATCAACTTGGTGCTATAGAATTTGGTAAAATTCTCGACGAAGAAAAACCCGATTTAATTCATCTCCATGCTTTCACTCGTGGTGTTTCCTTACGCATAGTTAGACTGGCTAAATCAAGGGGAATTCCCGTAATATTCACCTATCACACTCCCACCGTTAGCTGTCAAAGAGGAACATTATTACAGTGGGGAAGTCAAGTATGTAATGGAGAAATAGATTTAAATAAATGTACAGCTTGCGCCCTACAAGCATTGGGAATTAATCAAAAGATCGCCCAAATTATTACCCATTTACCTCCTATAATTGGCGAAACACTATCTAAAGCTAATCTGAGTGGTGGGATTTGGACAGCATTACAAATGCGGGAATTAGTTAATTGTCGTTCTCAAGCTTTTCAATCCCTCATGGGAGAAGTTGACCATATTATAGCAGTATGTAATTGGGTCAAAGATATTCTCATTATCAATCAAGTCCCTGATGAAAAAATTACAGTCATTCGTCAAGGCTTATGTCAAGAGATTCCAGAAAATTTTGTTCAATCTGCTAATAATACAAAGAATCAGCCTTTAAGGTTAGTATATTTCGGTCGTCTTGACCCAACTAAAGGAGTTGAAATTCTCATTCAAGCCCTTCTATCCAAGCCCCAACTTCATGCTACCTTAGACATTTACGGAATTTCTCAATTTACCTCAATCAATTCTTATGAAAAGCAAATTCAAAATTTAGTTCAAAGTGATCCGAGAATTAATTTTAAACCCCCCGTATCTGCTGCACAAGTAGTCCAAACCATGAAAGAATATGACCTACTTGCTGTACCTTCTCAATGGTTAGAAACTGGACCAATGGTGGTTTTAGAAGCTTTTGCGGCTGGTATTCCTGTTATGGGGTCAAATTTAGGAGGAATTGCTGAATTAGTCCAGCATCATGTTAATGGTATATTGGTCGAAGCCAGTTCTATTAACGCCTGGGCTGATGAATTAGAGCAGCTTTGTCGGCATAGGGATAAGTTAGATCAGCTAAAAAGGGGAATTAGTCCCCCGCAAATGATGAAATTAGTAGCTGAGAAAATGAATATTCTCTATAGCAATATCCTGTTTTAAAACAATCAATCTATAAATAAAGTACAACAAAAAAATGAACTACAGCACTAAATATTATCAGACTTTACTTTCCATTCGTCCTGCTCAACTAGGTAATCTGGTTAAACAGGTTTTACAAGTTAAACGCAAGCATATTAAAACTGATTCTGGCTACACATTTTACGCAGATCCAGTTTCCGTATTTGGTTTCACATTATTGTCTGAAGGTATTTATGAATCTCAGATGACAAAACTGCTAGAATCACTTCTACGATCTTCAGATATTTTTGTTGATATTGGAGGAAATGAAGGATATTTTTCAGTAATTGCTTCATCTTTAGTTCAGAATGGTAAGGTTTACTGTGTTGAACCTCAGAGCAGATTACAGTCTATTATTTCCGAAAATATCAAGATTAATAATTCTAATGCCATTGAACTATATCGTTTAGCAATCTCAAATCAAGCAGGGGAGGTTGAACTTTTTCTCAGACCTTCTACAAATACAGGAGCAAGTAGTCTATTTCGTCACTGGAAAATTGGTTCTATCAAGGAAACTGTACCTGCTATTACTTTAGATGAATTCTTTCAGCAAAATTCAATAAATCGTGTTCGTTTATTGAAGGTAGATTGTGAAGGTGCAGAATATTTAGTTTTTGGAGGTGGTAAAAATGTAATTGAGCAAAAGTTAATTGAGTTTATTGCGTTAGAGTATCATCCAACGATATGTGGAAGTGATAAATGTATTGAAATTCATCATCAACTGTGTAGCTCCGGTTATATTCTAACTAAAGTAAATGATCAATGTATATATCATCTCCCAGGAGGAGAAAAGGAAGTAAAATCTTTAGGTGAGTTAACTGTTAACTGTAACTGGGATGCTTAAAAACTGTTCAATAACTTATCTAGCAATAGGTATTAAAAACTAATCTCCAAAAATTAAACCCCTTTTATTAATTAAAAGGCGATAAAATTATGCGTTTAGTAGAGAAATTAAGCACTAATGTTTTAAACCCCGTTCAAGTTGAAACCTATAGTTTTTTCTCAGACATCCTCTTAAGTTTTCAAGATGGATGGTGACTGGGTAGTTGTTATGGATTGTGATTTACAAGATAGACCAGAAGAAATTCCTCGACTTTATGCAAAAGCTCAAGAAGGTTATGATGTTGTCTTAGCGAGGAGAGGGAAACGAAAAGATCCTCCACTAAAACGCCTAACTTCATGGTTATTTTACCATATTTTCAATTATTTTACTGAACTGCAATATGATGGTGAAGTTGGCAATTTTCGGATAATATCTCGACAAGTTTCCCAGAGTTTTTGTCTAATGCGTGAACGACTGAGATTTTTTGGCGGATTAGTAGATTGGATGGGATTTCCTACTGCTAGTATTGATGTTTTTCATGAAGAACGCTTTGCTGGGAAAAGTACCTATACCTTTGCTAAGTTATGGAAACTAGCCAGCGAAACAATTATAGCTTATTCTGATAAACCCCTAAGATTAGCAATTAAACTAGGTTTTATAATTTCTGCTTTTGCCTTCACTTATGGAATCTATATACTTATTGAAGTTTTGGTTTATGGTTCAACTGTCACTGGCTGGAGTATTATTATTGTTTCGTTATATTTTTTGGGAGGAATGATTATTTCTATTTTAGGAATTATAGGCGTTTATTTGGGGAAAACTTTTGATGAAATCAAGAAGAGACCTTTATATTTAGTTAGAAACTCAACATTCAATCTAGGTACTACTAAAAACTTATCCAATAGACTAGAAAAATCAGTTAATTTATATGTTTGAGGATGTTATTGCTACGCCGTGGGATTCTAGAGTGTTTGGAATTAATACATTTGAGATTGTATATACTTCTGATGTAAGCTTAAAAGAAACATTAGAAAAGATTTTTCAAGAAAACCACTTGGGTCATTATACAGTTAAGATAAATCCGCTAAATAATAAAAAGATATTGCATGAATTTGGGTTTTATTATTGTGATACTTTAATCCAACCTTACTGTACTTCTGACAATTTAGTGACATATCAAAAAGAAGGAATAAAAATTTCCGATTTAGTAGATATAGAACAATTGAGTAATAGTGTTTACGGCGCATTTAGTCATGGTCGGTTTCACAGAGATTTTAAATTGAAAAAACATCTAGCTGATATTCGATATGATTTATGGTTGAGGGAACTTCATCAATCAAAGCAAGTTTTTACACTGATGATTTCTGAAAAAGTAGCTGGTTTTTGGGGTTATTCAAATAATAAAATACTCCTTCATGCCTTGACTGAAGAATATCGAGGAAAAGGAGTTGCAAAATACTTTTGGAGTATTGCTTGTCAAAAATTATTTGAAAAAGGTTATTCTGAGTTAACAAGTTCTATATCTGCATCCAATATTGCCGTTTTAAATCTCTACTCGTCTTTAGGATTTAAGTTTAGAAATCCAGTAGATATTTATCATTTACTTTTAGAGTAATTAAAGGTTGTCATGTGAGATAAAATAATTGCTGTGAATAGTACATATTACATATTTCATTTTTGTGAGTCAGTAGATAAAAATTAGTCCACAGCGTAATATTTAGACCCCCATACCAAGATGCCCCAAATTACCCAAGGAATTCGCTCAATCCTTTCAATCCCTTTGTTTTATAGCTTATTTCAAAAAATCCTAGGCCAAGATAGAGCCTATAATATTCTGATTAAAAATTATCTCAGACCCAGTATCGGCGATCGCATACTAGATATTGGTTGTGGCCCTGCTGATCTATTATCCTACTTACCCCAAGTAGAGTATATAGGATTTGATGCCAGTTCAAAGTATATTAGTGATGCCAAAAAGCGTTATGGCAATCAGGGAACCTTTATCTGTGAACTAGTCACATCTGAACAACCTCACATATAGGGAATATTTTGATATTGTTGTAGTGTTTGGAGTATTACATCATCTTGACGATATAGAAGCAGAAAAACTGTTTAAATTAGCTCACACTGCCTTAAAACCCGGAGGCCGATTAGTAGCTGTTGAGAACTGCTACACAGAGAATCAATCCCCCCTTGCCAGATGGATTATATCTAAAGACCGGGGACAAAATGTAAGGGATGAAAAAGGTTACTTAAATCTGGGGTATAATTTCTTCCCCCCCCACATACATCCTGTAACATCCGTCATGATTTATTAAGGATACCCTATACTCATATCATTATAGAATGTATAAAACATGATTAAATGGAAAAATCATATATTATTTTTAATAAACAATAATTTTCGATGAAAATCTGCCCCCAATGTCACCATCATTTTAACCAACCTAACTGGGATTGTCCCGCCTGTGGTTACACACCCCCAATATTAGATGGACACCAGAGCTTTGCACCGAAACTCGCAGCGGCCAGCGAAGGATTTGAGGCCTCAGCCTTTCCCATACTAGCAAAACTAGAAGCCAAAAACTTCTGGTTTCGCGCCCGCAACCGCTTAATCATATACGCCATTAAACATTACCTCCCCCACGCTCAAACCTTCCTAGAAATTGGCTGCGGAACTGGCTTTGTCCTTCAGGGAATTGAAAAACACCTCCCCCACCTCATCACCTCCGGTAGTGAAATATTTACTACCGGCTTAGAATTTGCCACAAACCGCCTGTGTAAAACTACACTATTTCAAATGGATGCCCGTAATATCCCCTTTGCCGAGGAATTTGATATTATTGGAGCTTTCGACGTTCTGGAACACATCGAAAAAGATGAAGATGTACTTACGCAAATGTATCAAGCTATTCCAATCGGGGGGGGTATAATACTGACTGTCCCCCAACATCCCTGGTTATGGAGTCAAGCTGATACCTACGCTCACCACGTCCGCCGCTATATCAAACAAGATTTAATCACCAAATTACAGCAAACAGGATTTAAAGTAGTAAAAGTTACCTCTTTTGTTTCTCTGCTCTTACCCTTAATGCTACTTTCTCGACTCAATCAGCGCTCATCTAAAAATTATGACCCCACCAGTGAGTTAAAAATTAGTGGCACTTTAAATTACCTCTTAGAGAAAATTTTAGATGTAGAACGCTGGTTGATTAAACTAGGTTTTTCCTTTCCCTGGGGCGGCTCTTTGTTAGTAATTGCCTACAAACAATAACCCATGAATAAAATACCTTTTAACAAACCTTACATGACCGGTAAAGAGCTATGGTATATTAGCCAAGCTCACCACGCCGGACAACTCGCAGGGGATGGTAACTATACCAAAAAATGCCATCAATGGCTAGAAAAACATACCCACTCCCATAAAGCCCTCCTGACTCACTCCTGCACCGCCGCCCTAGAAATGTCAGCTATTTTAGCTGATTTGGAACCAGGAGACGAGGTAATTATGCCCAGTTATACCTTCGTTTCCACCGCCAACGCCTTTGTTCTCAGGGGAGCTATTCCCGTATTTGTAGATATCCGCCCCGACACCCTCAATTTAGATGAAACCCTAGTAGAAACAGCTATTACACACCGCACCCGCGCCATTGTTCCCGTCCATTATGCTGGGGTTGGTTGTGAAATGGATACCTTACAACACATTGCCACCAAACATCAACTATTGTTAATTGAAGATGCAGCCCAGGGACTGATGTCATCCTATAAAGGAAAACCCCTTGGTAGTTTTGGTGACTTGGCTTGCTTTAGTTTCCATATGTTTCCAGAGTTGGAAGTTCCACAGATTGAAACGGTTGTCATGGCTATTGATAGGTATTTTTTCTAAAAACCTAAAAATATTTCTTTGACTTTGAAAATGCAATCCCCTAAATTCACGATTAAACCATACAATGTACAGTTATAAAGCTCATGAACAAAAAAATCTTTTCATCAAAAAATTTGATCCGTTTTGTGAGTTATTTAATAATTGTTTCTTGTATTTTTTTATTTGTGATATTTGGCTTATTGAAATGGCCAGGCTTACATCATGATAGTAGCTTATACGCAACGCCGATTTTAAATCTTGCCGTGGGTAATGGGTGGCTATTTGATGCTTATACTCCTGCATTAGTTGCTAGAGATTCAAATGAGTATTCATTTCATGGGGTACTGTATCCGATAATTTTTGGTTTTTTACTTAAAAGCACTACCTACGAAAAATTATTTTTTTGGATTGCTATTACAAACGCTTTAACATTTACAGTCTACACATTTTTGTTTTACCGGACAATCGAGACAAAAAATTCTGCTTGGGGTGTTCTTATTGCGACAATTTTTGGTATTACATCAGGTGCAATATGCTTATATTTGCAAGGAAGACCAGAGCATTTAGCACCCTTGCTTACCTCACTTCCTATGTTAGCAAGAGAATACAGTATTACTCGTAAATATTCTCGTTATTTCACATACCTAACTTTAGGTCTTTTATTTATTCTCTCCCCCCTTGTAGGCATAATTTATGGAATGGGAATACTATTTTGGGTATCTTTACATTACAAACAAAAATTATTGAGGGAATTGTTATTAGTTGGATTGATATCTACTGGCACTATTATTAGTATAATTCAAGTTTTTTGTTCATTTTCAACTTTAGATTGGATACATAATGTTTTTCTAGTTGGTAATGGTAGCATTATTCCCATAGATTGGTGGAGATTAACATCCAATGGGTTTTCTCTATCTACTCCAGCTTGGAATTTTTTGGTTATTGCAATTGTTTTCTTGGTTTTTAGAACTCTTTGGCAGAGAAAGCTATTTATAGTGTTCACTATATGGTTTATTTTGGGCTATTATCTTTTGCAAAAAGTCCAAGTATATGGATATGTCGGCTTATTTCCTTTACTCCTCCTGATGACAGTTGGCAAAAATCAGGAGTGGATAATTAATATAAGCAAAATTCAAAAGAAATTGATTAGTAGCGCCAGTATTATGTTTTCTGTTTTGTATTCTGCTGTTTTTATCAGGTTAATTTTATTATTCATACTTTATTGGCAACATGGTGTTTCATTTGAAAAAACGGCATCAAATCTACGTGAAATGATTAGCAAATCAAACCAAAATGGTGATTCTATTGCTTTTGATTGGATGAATAACCCCTGTTTTATCCTTTTTGGAAAAGCAGGCGACTCTTTTGTTACTGCTGAAAGCTCAATTATTGGTCAAGATTCAGATTCTTTATTAACTAATTACGAAAGAAAGTTCTCAAAAAAAATAATATATATTGTATTGCCTCAGAAAGGTCATCTTTCAAATCCCCCGCAAACATTGAATCAAGGAATGTTCAATCTGGTATATGATGGATGGAGTAAAAAGCGTGCTAGTTTTATGGGTGTTAAATTAGGTGGTGCTATGCCAGGTTATCAATTTGCACTTTATAAACGAACTGTAAATTAGTATTCAGTCCTACCAGAGTTTCTAATAACTTATGTTGTCGAACTGTAAACTCATTAATAGTTTTTTTAATTTTTTTGGAGGTTAGTTAAAATGTTATTAAATGTAAAAAAAACATTACTTGATTTTCAATCTCTACTTGATCGTAGATTTTGGACTATTTGGAGTTTAGTATTACTAGTAGTATTTATAATACACTCCTTCACTCTGACTATATCTCCTATTGTTTACCCTGATGAAGCCTACATTATCGAATATGGCAGAATCGTTCTAGAACCACACACGCATTGAGATATACTTTGTTGATCTTGAAAGCGATCGCTAATTTATAAAATCTCAAATTGGTCCTTGGCGATCGCCCTTAAAGAATATACTTTAGAAATGCCAGCGATAAGATATATAAAACTATACTAACAGGTCAGGCGATCGCTCCGCTCGGATTAGGCATCACAACTTAGTATATAATGTGATTATAGAGTCTAGATCAACCAGTACAGGCGATCGCTAATTATGAAATCTCAAATTGGTTCTTGGGGAAATTCTTTAGCCTTGAGAATGTGTCAACCTAGCCAGGCTATTAACGAATGTTACCGAGTCCTTAAGCCCGGGGGAATTATGGTTCACACAACCTGCTTTATGACACCTTTTCACGGGAGTCCAACTTTTGGAGTTCCTGGAAATGCCGATTATTGGCGATATACTCCTCATGGATTACAGTTTTTATGTCAAAAATTCTCGAAAGTGATCGCAGCCGATGGTTGGGGTAATCCATTTATGCCTATTCTTGGAGGTTTGGGACTTATTCATAAACCGGTCCCAAATGCACTTTGGCATCCCTTACATAAATTAGCCATGTATGATCGTAAATCTTATTCCTATGTGGTTTGGGTAATTGCACAAAAATGATTAAATCAAAAAATCATAAATCAAATCGCATCTTATATATCCAATACACAAACCCCGCAGGTTATCCCCCTTTAGAACATAGTTCTCGGATTTTAGCTCAAGCCGATTGGGAGGTGCTGTTTTTAGGTACAGGAGCATCAGGCGCGGACGCTTTAAGGTTTCCACCGCATCCTCATATTACTATCTATCAAATACCCTTTTGTCATCCTGGGTGGCGGCAAAAGTTACATTACATTAGATATTGTTTTTGGGTGTTGATATGGGTGTTACGTTGGCGACCTCAATGGGTATATGCTTCAGATTTCTTAATTTGCCCGATAGCTTTAATATTGACTGTTTTCCCCCAGATAAAAGTTATTTATCACGAACATGATTCACCAACAAGAAAGGCTGAAAGTTCATTTATCAGTTGGTGTTTACAAGCAAGAGAAAAATTAGCACGTCGAGCTAAATTCTGTATTTTACCTAATCAGCAAAGAGCAGATTTATTTGCATTACAAACACAAATTGATCATCAAGTTCTTTGTGTTTGGAATTGTCCAAGTAAAGAAGAAGTACCTCATGCCAATATATTAAATGACAAAGATGAATTATGGCTTTGGTATCATGGCTCAATAGTTCCTACTCAACTCCCTTCTACTATCATTAAAGCTTTAGCAAATTTACCCGACAATGTTAAACTTAGGATAGCTGGATATGAAACTACCGGGCATCGGGGTTATGTGCAAGAATTACAAACATTAGCAAATACAATAGGTATAGGCGATCGCATTCAGTATGTAGGAACATTATCTAAACGCTCAGAACTACTGGAATGGTGCAGTAAATGTAATATCGGTTTATCACTATTTATTAAACCTACCAGAGAACCAATGACAGGTGCTTCCAATAAACCCTTTGACTACCTAGCTTGTGGTTTACCCTTAGTAGTGTCAGATTTGCCAGACTGGAAACAAATGTATGTTGAACCCGGTTATGGATTAGCCTGTAATCCTCAAGATGCTAATAGCATTGCTGATGTTATCCGCTGGTATTTGGAACATCCTTTGGAAATGAAAGCAATGGGGGAAAAAGGTAGACAAAGGATTTTAAATGAGTGGAATTATGAAACTCAATTTGAAGTGGTTAAAAATCAAATCAGAAGTGTTGAATGTTAAGATTTTGAGGATTGTGTCCAAGTTGTGCATTGGTATTGGTGATATCAAATTTGATCAATTAATGACTCTATTCTCAATAGACAATGGGTTTTACCTGGGTAAAACGCAAAGATTGTAAAGTTTTATTGCAGAATTCAACACTTGTGAAATCAAATGAATTAAATTCTAATAGAAACTAGTTTTATTTCTTGATCAAGGTTCAGTTGAATTGCTTTACTTAATGAGATTGAATATTATGGTGACGTTAAACGAACAAATATGCCCATCTTGCGGGGGACAAAGCTCTGCAATTGGTATATCTTTTGATGAAGATGTGCTTCATTGTCAGGATTGTGATTTATGCTTTCTAAAAAAATCGGTACGCCCTAATTCTGCTAATGATAATGGCTGGTATTCGGAGTTAAGAGATTGTTCTCAAAATGCAGCCAATAATTTGGTTGCTGAAATGCAGGATTCCTATTTACGTCAACTCTCTACTTTAGAAAAAGTATCTCATGGGAGAAATATTTTAGATGTTGGTTGTGGAATTGGCATTTTTTTGGCAGTTGCTAAATCTAGGCAGTGGAACGTCTTCTTTTCAAATATTATTTGCCAATGATAATTGATAACTTAGGTAATCCTTTTTCCAAAGGACAATGGATAGTAGGTTATTTTACAAAGAAAGAATAATTGAATAATTTGGAGTTAAACATGGAAGTTAGAAATCAGTATATAGAAAATCCATTTTTTTCTATTTGTATTCCTCAATATAATCGCACTTCATTTTTGATTGAAGCCTGTAAAGTTCTAGCACAGCAGACATTCAAGAATTTTGAAGTGTGTATTTCCGATGATCAATCTAATGATGGTCGTGAGCAGGAATTAATTGCATACTTACAAAATTCAGGCTTATCTTTCATTTACAAAAGACAGGAAAAAAATCTGAGATATGATGCCAATATCCGTAGTAGTATTGCTTTAGCCCAAGGTAAATACTGCTTTCTACATGGTAATGATGATTGTCTAGCTTCATCTACTACTCTGGAAGAAATATGTCAACAAATACAAAAGTATGGTTCACCAGGAGTCATTATTACTAACTATGAAGACTGGAAAACTGGACAAAAGAATCAACGTCTTCGTCAATCACAATTATTTGATGCTGGCGTAGAAACTGCCGCTACCCACTTTAGAAATGTTGCTTTTGTCACGGGTGTAATTATTGATAGAGTCAAAGCACAGGAATGTTATACAGATAAGTGGGATGGTTCAGAAATGTACCAAATGTATGTAGTTTCTAAAATTATAGCCGGTGGTTCTTCTCTCTTAGAACTGAAGATATCAGCCGTGAAAAAAGATATTTACATCCCCGGCGAAAGCGTTGATAGTTATGCCAAAACACCTGTATTGAATCCTTGCCCAATTGTCGAGAGAAAATTACCAATGGTGTTAATTGGCCAAGTGGTAGCGGATGCAATTTCTCCCTATCTGGATACATCTAACCGCGATAGAATCATAGAATCTATTTTTCTGCAATTATATCTATTTACCTATCCTTTTTGGATAATTGAATATCGGCGTGTTCAGTCTTGGAAGTATTCCCTTGGTATCTGTCTAGGTATTCATCCTAAAAATACTTTTCTTAAAATAAAATTGGGATGGTTAAGAATAATTAAACTTTACTGTCTATACATGATTATTTGTGCAACAGGCTTGATTCTGCCAATAAAACTATTTGATCAATTACGAGGAATGTTATTTTCATTGTCCAAATCCATGTTTTTGAGCAAACAAGTTGTTCCATTAAGCACTCATGAATAGATTAGTTTTTGCTTGAAGAAAAAAACGAGAAATCTTTTAAATCCAATAAATAATAGGGAAATTATATCAATGAAGACGATAGCTAATAATAAAAGAACCCTCTTAAATTTGGGTTGTGGTCAAACTAGACCAGATAATTGGATTAATACTGATTGCTCTCTTAATAGCTTGTTACAGAAAATGCCATTAATAAATTTTATACTAACAAAGATTTATAATCGAACCTCTTACAGATCAAGCAATGCTATCTATATGGACTTAAATAAACGCTGGAAATTTATCTCTGGTAGTGTTGATGTTGTTTATTCCTCACACGTTTTTGAACACTTAACTTTGGTCACGGCTAAACTTTTTATTCAAGAAGCATATCGTGTAATTAAACCTAGTGGAGTAATTAGGATAATTGTTCCCGACTTATATAAATTATCTAAAGATTATATTCAGAAATATGAAACTGGACAGCAAGATGCTTATAAGGAATTTTTGTATGCACTAAATTTACATCAAGAAGGAACATATTCAACAGAGCGAAACTTTTTAGAAAAGTTTTTGAATTTAATTCAAGGCTATCCACACCAACATAAATATATGTATGATTCTTTATCTTTAAGAAAAATTATATCTGATGCTGGGTTTATTGATATTTGTGATTCTTCTTATGCAGTGAGTTCATATATTCCAGAAATTCATGAAGTAGAGTTTACGAAAGAAGGTATCCCTTCAGTATATATTGAAGCGATAAAACCAGTTAACTAAATCTTATTTGTTTATTCCTATATATGGGCTTAATTTTAGTTGGTGGCTCTGGAGGAACTAATGTTGGAGATGCTTTCCTAAAAGCAGCCGTTAAATTAAATCTAGATCCTGTCTTATATCATAATCTTCTGGCCTATCAAGCCCCTAAATGGCTAAAAACCATTAATTGGCATCTGCGAGGTAAATATCCATCAAATTTGAATACATTTAGCCAAGATGTAGTTAAACAATGTGTCAACCTACAACCCCAATGGCTATTAACCACAGGAATAGCTGCTATTAACAATTTAGCCCTACAACAGATTGGTGAAATGGGAATTAAAAGGTTAAATTTTCTCACCGATGATCCTTTTAACCCTGCTCACTACGCACCCTGGTTTTTAAAAGCCTTACCCCATTACGACGTTGTTTTTTCTCCCCGTCGTGCTAATATACAAGACCTGCTGAACGCAGGTTGTCCGAGAGTAGAATATCTACCCTTTGGTTATGATAATGAATTATTCTATCCCGAAGACCCATCTAACATCAACCCAGATGCAACAGTTCCCGATGTTGTTTTTGCAGGAGGGGCAGACCGCGATCGCGTTCCTTATATGAGTGCTTTAATCCAATCAGGCATCAATTTAGCCCTATATGGTAGTTATTGGGAAAAATACCCAGAAACTAAGGCTCATACTCAAGGTCAAGCCGATGTTTCCACTCTCAGATTAGCCATTGGTCGTGCTAAAATTTCCCTATGTTTAGTCAGAAAAGCAAATCGTGATGGTAACTGTATGAGAACCTTTGAAGTCCCGGCCATTGGTTCATGTATGTTAACTGAAGATACCTCAGAACATCGAGAAATTTTTGGTCAAGAAGGTGAAGCAGTTGTTTATTTTAATACTATCGCAGAAATGCTAGAAAAAACCCATTGGTTGTTAGATCATGAACAAGAACGCCAACGTTTAGCCCAAAATGCCCATTTACTAATTACTCAAGGCAGCCACACTTATGGAGATAGACTAAAAACAATGTTATCTATTTAATAAGTATTAATCAGCATTAAACTAATAAATATGACACCATTAAAAATAGCTATTGTTGTCCACGGTCGCTTTCATGCTTTCGACCTAGCTAGAGAATTAATTAAGCAAGGAAATGATGTTACTGTATTTACTAACTATCCTAAATACATAGTAGAGAAATTTGGTATTCCTCCAGTTCATGTTCGTAGTTTTTTATTACATGGCATTTCTAGCCTCATCTTTCACAAGTTAAATCAGCTATTACCTATACCTAGTTTTGAATCCCTTCTTTCTCCCTTATTTTCCAAATGGGCTAGTGACAATATATCGAAAAAAGATTATGATTTGGTTTATTGCTTTAGCGGGGTAGCTGAAGAATTATTTATATCCTTACGCACTAAGGATAAAACCCTATCTACTCTAGTTAGAGGCTCTGCTCATATAGTAGTTCAAAAACAACTATTAGCAGCCGAGGAAATCCGTGTAAATTCACTTATAAATTCACCCTTAAAGATAGATCAGCCAAGCAATTGGATAATATCCAGAGAAAAAAGAGAATATGAATTAGCAAGTATAATAATTGTGCTTTCTAAATTCGCTCAAACATCTTTTATTCAACAAGGTATTAAACCCCAAAAAGTAAAAGTTCTTCCTCTTGGCACTCAGTTGAGTTTATTTCATACCGATCCAAAAGTAATTCAAGCCCGCTGTCAAAGAATTTTATCTGGACAACCGTTAAGGGTTTTATTAGTTGGTACTTTTTCCTTACGAAAAGGTGCGATTGATTTCGTTGAAATCGCTAAAAATGCTGGTTCTAATTTCCAGTTTAAATTTGTGGGGACAATAGCCCATGATGCCCGTTTTTTATATCAAACCAATCATCAATATATTGACTTTATTTCTAAACAACCTCAGTCCGAACTTCCTCAGCAGTATGCAGAAGCAGATATATTTATCTTTACCACAATAGAAGATGGTTATGCTGTGGTGCTATCCCAAGCACAAGCAGCAGGTTTGCCGATTTTAGCCACAACCAATTGTTCCGCGCCGGATATCATAGTAGAAAATGAAACTGGGTGGGTATTACCAATTCGCTGTCCCCAAGGTTTTATAGACAGGCTAAAATGGTGTCACGAAAACCGTCAAGAATTAGCAGACATGGTACAGAAAATATACCAAGACTTTCAACCACGAGATTGGACTGATGTTGCTAAAGATCTCACTATAATTGCTAGAGATTTTTTACACCAAGGACAAAAGTAACTTCATGGAAAATCGCTCCGAGTTAATTATCTGGCTGATAATTTGGGTAGTAATATGTGCGGTTCTAATCCGCAACCAATGGAGTCGTAAAGTTCCTAGCACTGGTTTACCCCTTGCCTACTTATTATCCTTATCAATGATTCATTTTTTTGGAGGACTTATCTACGCCTTACCTTGGTATAATCCCAGAAGTGCCTACTTATTGCAATCTGGAGCCTCCTATGCCGAAGTTGCCGCCGGTTTTGTCGAAAGCGTCTACGGTGTCATAGGCTTTGGTTTAGGTAGCACTGTCTTAGCTTACTGGATACTAGGCACATTTCAACCAAGTTGGCTCAGATCAGTTCCCCAAAAACCTGATTTGCAACTACCCAAACAGTTACTACAAGTGGGATTATTTTTCATGCTGATTATCACTCCCACTATTGGTCGTTTACCCGGTTTTCAGGGCTTTAGTACATCAGGGGTCTACTTAATTGTTGCATCATTATGTTTGGCTTGTTGGAAAGCATGGCATGAGCAAGATAAAAAAGCTTTTTTCTTCTGGCTTGCTGTCAGTTGTAGTATACCCCTAATTACCATTAACCTTCTCGGTTTTATTGGTTATGGAGCTGCGGCTACCCTAGTTATCTTGATTTTTATATCTAGTTTTTATCGTCCCCGTTGGCATATTTTGATAACCGGATTTTTAATATTTGCTTTAGGACTATCTGTATTTGTTACCTACATGAGAGATAGAGGAGAAATTAGAGCCACAGTATGGGGGGGACAGGGTTTAGAAGCAAAATATGAACGCATGGTCAATACCTTTAGCAAATTTGAAATCATTGATTTTACTAACCAACTACACTTAGAAACCATTGACACCAGGCTAAATCAAAATGGATTGGTTGGCAAATCTGTTTACTACATTAATAGTAGACAAGTAGATTATGCTTTAGGTAGAACGTTATTAGGTGCAGTTACCGCACCTATTCCTCGACTTCTATGGCCTGACAAACCTAGCTTTGGTGGCAGCGGGAACAGTAGTGGAAAGATTGTTACTTTATATACAGGACAAAACTTTGGGGCTGGTACTAGTGTGGGTGTGGGGCAAGTTTTAGAATTCTATCTCAATTTCGGGTCTATAGGGGTTTTTATCGGTTTTATGGTTTTTGGGGTAATGATCAGAATTGTTGATGTCACGGCAGCTTATAAATTATTGTATGGCAATTGGTTAGGGTTTGCTTCTTGGTTTTTACCGGGTTTGTCCATGCTTCAGCCTGGGGGTGCATTAACAGAAGTTACAGCTTCTTTTGCGGCTTCAGCAGTGTTAATGATTCTCATTAGAAAATTTGTCCTAACAAAATCTTCAAAGTTAAAATTGTGGGAACTTAATAATGAACATCAATGAAGAATCAAAGTTGCCTAAAATTAAAACATCGTTTCCACCTCTGGTTTCCCAACTTATTTGAATTTACAGGTGGAATCCAAACCTACTCGGCTTTTTTCCGCCAAGCTATCCAAAATATCTCCCCTAATTCTGACTATCGGGTATTTATTAAGCATGATAAAAAACCTGCTCCTGATTTTACCACTGTAGCCTCAACTAAATTCCATTGCACTGGAACAATTCCATTATCACTGAGAACTCCTGCTTTTGCGGCTCAACTATTTGGACGGGGAATTTTACAAAGTCCTGATTTAATCATCTCTACTCACTTGAATTTTACCCCAGTAGCTAATCAATTAAAACAACTTCGGGGCATTCCTTATTGGACAATTGCTCATGGTGTAGATGCTTGGAACATTGACAACCCTAAATTACAACAGGCATTACATCATGCTGATCGCATTTTAGCAGTTAGTGGCTATACCCGCGATCGCCTCCTGAAAGAACAAAACCTCGACCCCGAAAAAATCTCCGTACTCTATAATACATTTGATGCCGATAAATTTGTACCCGCATCTAAACCGACCTATTTATTAGACCGATATCAACTTAAACCAGAACAACCAATTATTTTAACAGTAGGTAGATTATCAGCATCAGAACAGTATAAAGGCTATGACCAAGTTATCCGAGCCATACCAAAAATTCGTGACCTAATTCCCGATGTTCATTATATCATTGTGGGTAAAGGAGATGATAAAATCAGAATTGACCAATTAATTACCGAATTAAAATTAGAAACCTGTGTCACTCTGGCTGGGTTTGTTGCCGACGCTGAACTTTGTGATTACTATAATCTTTGTGATATTTTTGCCATGCCCAGCAAAGGCGAAGGTTTTGGTATAGTTTATTTAGAAGCATTAGCCTGTGGTAAACCTGTGTTAGGAGGAAATCAAGATGCAGCAATAGACGCTCTTTGTCATGGTAAACTAGGGGCATTGGTAAATCCTGATGATGTAGATGAAATTGCCCAAACTATTACCCAGATTCTCCAAAGTACGTATCCTAATCCTTTAATGTATCAACCCGAATCCTTGCGTCAACAGGTTATTGATACCTTTGGTTTCGAGCAGTTTCAGAAAACTTTGGCTGGATATTTGCACCGATTATGAAACCAGATCATACAATCAGGAAGCCAGGGAATAAGTTTCCCCGCTAATAGCTCAAGTTCGACTTAAACGACTAATTTTGATGAAGTTGATATAAACGAGGATTTAGCGAAGGTAAAAACTTTGATGTAAGATACTGGGGAATTCAGGAGTTATTAACTTGCTTTACCAAGGAAATTGGTGATTCAACAGTCTCAATAGATGGTTTTTTTGGTTTAGGTATCCAAAAATCAGATATTGATTTATTACCATTAAAGTATAAATTAGTGGTTACAGCCTCTGAAAGCTTAAAGACTTTGAGTCTATTTGTACCTTTTTTAAAATATGTGGCTGATAGTGTTTACATAAAATCTTTGAAAAACTAGTTCATTATAACCTATCTTCCGCACCCTCAACAGTCCTGAAGATGTTTAAAGACAAATTCCCAACCTCTTAAGATCAAATTCCGATTTAATACTAACTTGTAATATATATAGAATATGTGTGGAATTGCGGGTATTATCAAACTAAATACCAACTATGGTAATTTAGAAGCAAAAATTGAAAAGATGCAAACTGCACTAAAACATCGTGGACCAGATGATGCAGGTATTTATATTTCAACTGACAAACAAGCAGCTTTAGCTCACACTCGACTTTCTATTCTTGATCTCAGTTCCGCTGGACATCAACCCATGTCTACCAGTGACGGACGATATTCAATTACTTTTAACGGAGAAATTTACAACTTTCAAGAACTGCGAGAAAATCTCATTTCCCAAGGTGAAAAATTTCATTCTCAAACAGATACAGAGGTAATTCTCAAACTTTATCAAAAAATTGGTTTCAATTGTGTCCAACATTTACGAGGAATGTTTGCCTTTGCCATTTGGGATGATTTAGAAAAAACTTGTTTTTTAGCTCGTGACCCTTTAGGAATTAAACCACTTTATTATTACCAATTAGGTACAACTTTAGTATTTGCTTCCGAACTCAGAGCAGTTTTAGCATCTGGTTTACCTGCAATTAATATGAGTGTGGAAGGATTATATGGTTATTTAACAACCGGTTCAGTTCCCGAACCATACACCCTAATCACTGACATTCATTGTTTACCCGCTGGTAATTGGCTATATTGGCAAAATGGAAATACTACCAAAAAGCAATATTGGCAAATAAGTTTTACTCCTGAAGCAATTTCTCCTCCAGAAGCGCAAGAAATAGTCCGTAAAGCTTTATTAGATTCCATTCAACATCATTTTATCAGTGATGTACCCGTGGGAATTTTCCTCAGCGGAGGTATTGACTCTACAACCATTCTCGCTC
>NZ_KE384635.1:0-355 GCF_000426905.1 Dolichospermum circinale AWQC131C | reverse complement strand
TAGCAACTCAAACTCAAAAATCTCAATTATCTACCTACTCCATAGCTTTTGCTGAGTCAGAATTCAATGAAGGGGAATTGGCTCAAAAAATCGCTAATCATTTTGGTGCAAAACACACAGAATATCAAGTTACATCATCCTTTGCTAAGAGCATATTACCCGATTTCCTCGCAGCAATTGATCAACCAAGTATTGATGGCTTTAATACATTTTGTGTCTCTAAATTTGCCCATGACCATAACATGAAAGTAGTATTATCAGGTTTGGGTGGAGATGAAATTTTTGGTGGCTATAAATCATTTCAAAAAGTTCCTCAAATGGTAAAATGGAGTAAAAAACTAAATACATTACCTTT
>NZ_KE384634.1:15059-28692 GCF_000426905.1 Dolichospermum circinale AWQC131C | reverse complement strand
GGTAGGGGTTTCCGTTGGGGTGGGGGTTTCCGTTGGGGTAGGGGTTTCCGTTGGGGTAGGGGTTTCCAGTGGTTCTAAAGCCACATTTAAACTATAATTAGCCTTGGACTCTGTGCTAGATAAACCCAATTGAATAATATATCTGCCATTATCAGGCAATATTCCCTCATGGGAAGTAGATTGTTGATATTGAGTATTAATTATTTCACCATTAGGATTAAAAATCCTCATGACAATACCACTATCTTCGTTTACAGATACAGTTAATTTTTCCCCAGCTTTAGCCTCCAAAGTATATTGAATTAAATCATTTTTCCTGATCACTCCCCCGACTTCTACCGTGTTTGAATTGTCTAATTTCAGACTTTGGCGAATAATAACAGGTTCACTATTGGTATCTGTATATTTAGGGCTTGGTGTTAATGTGTTACCACTAGGAATAACGGGAGAAGGAAAGGATTGTGGCGTTGTTATAATTTCCGGTGCAGAACGCGGCTGATTTTTCAGTGAACTTACGAATTTCCAAGAACCAAACCCTGCTGAAATAATCACAATAAAACCAATTACTCCCAACACCAAAGGATGATCTAAAATAGACGCACTTTGACTAGAAGATGAAATTTCTGGCTGTTGAGGTATTTTTGATCTAGATTCAGGACGATTACCGACAGCGATAGTTTGCAGGTAAGATAGATTATTAGGGGCAGGTGCGTTCCCATGGCCTACATTTAGCAGTGCTTGAGTAACATCAGTAGCACTTTGATAACGGTCTCCCGGCTTATGAGACAACATTCGCTGGAGAATCTCAGCAAATCCTGGTGTCACATTCACGCATATTTGCCAATTCCATTTCAGTTGTTGTTCATCAAATAAATCCCCTGGTTCTTTCCCAGTCAACAAAACTATGGCCGTCACAGCCAACGCATATAAATCACTACTAGGATATACCCTACCCGTTTGCATTTGCTCACTAGGCGCGTAACCTAATTTTCCCACAGTTGTCACTGAACTAGGGCTGGAAGACTGTAATTTAGTAGCTAATTCCTTGACTACGCCAAAGTCAATTAATACAGGTAAGGAATCGCTTTCCCGTAAAATAACGTTTTCTGGAGAGATGTCACGATGAATAATTCCTTGACTGTGAATATAGCTGAGAACAGGCAATAAAAAGCGTAGTAAATGTAATACTTCTATCTCTGTAAAAGCTGTTCCAAGCTTTTGGCGTTCGTTCAGTAAATGGCGGTAGGTTTTACCAACTACGAAATCTTGTACCAAAAACAATCTTTCATTTTGGGCAAATTTTTCTCGAAACTTGGGAACTTGTGGATGCTGTATTTGATACAATATAGCAGCCTCGCGCTCAAATAACTCCTGTTCCTTGCCTCCAGTAGATGTTTCCATAACTGGAGCAATTAACTCTTTGAGAACACAAAGCTCATTAAAGCGTCTTTGGTCTTCTGCCAGATAGGTTCTACCAAATCCCCCTTGTCCAATAATATGGATAATGTGGTAACGATTTTGGAGAATAGTACCAACTGTAATCGGTGATTGCATGGTCTATTAATTGAATATAATAGCTACTGATCTAGAACTTAGCAAAAACATCATCTATCCACAACACAAGCTCAAGTGTCTCAATTGTGGCTTTTTGTAAATTTCCTCAGCTAACCTGCCTAGCCTCAGCTAACCTGCCTAGAAGGAAGTGTATACTAGAAATAAGTTTTGCATTATTCTATTCTTGTATTCTGCCTTTAGTCAGGATGCGTCGAACATAGTAACAGCTATAATTGGAGGTGACGAAATCAAGCATTATAGCAACAACAGTCAAAATGGCTGTTTAATCCCTATATGATCAGGTTTTTCGGCAACCAGCCAATTTTGCTAGGTTTTTCTGATTTATAACATAAATATTTAATCTTCAATTACTAGTTTATTAATTGGTGACAAGTATCATAAAATAATTGTTTGCACATTAGTTGCTTTTAATGATAGGCGTTGTACCACCCTAGAGCTAACGTGAAGATCACTATTATTTGTTTACTCAATTTCAGTTAAATTTGCTCAATCTCCAATGATACTATGAATGTACTTCGAGAATCTGCTGTGCTGAGTTCTGCAACCTTACCAGTCCAACCAATGACAACCGGACTGCCCGACAATAATCGTTTGCGATTGTTTTCTGGTTCTGCTAATATGGTATTATCCCAAGAGGTGGCTCGTTATCTGGGAATGGACTTGGGTCCGATGATTCGCAAAAGATTTGCGGACGGTGAACTGTATGTTCAAATCCAAGAGTCAATTCGCGGTTGTGATGTCTACTTAATTCAACCATGTTGTCAACCCGTTAATGACCATTTAATGGAATTACTAATCATGATAGATGCCTGTCGTCGGGCTTCTGCAAGACAGATAACAGCAGTAATTCCCTATTATGGTTATGCTCGCGCTGACAGAAAAACAGCAGGAAGAGAATCAATCACTGCTAAGTTGGTTGCTAACTTGATCACTGAGGCTGGTACTAACCGAGTTCTGGCTATGGATTTGCACGCAGCACAAATTCAAGGATATTTTGATATCCCCTTTGATCATGTCTATGGTTCACCAGTGATCCTAGATTATCTCATTAGCAAAGAACTACAGGATATTGTTGTTGTTTCCCCGGACGTGGGTGGAGTAGCACGAGCCAGAGCATTTGCCAAAAAGTTAAATGACGCTCCACTGGCAATTATTGACAAACGCCGTCAGGCTCATAATGTCGCCGAAGTATTAAATATCATTGGTGATGTCAAAGGTAAAACTGCCATCTTAGTAGATGACATGATTGATACTGGTGGTACGATTACTGAAGGAGCTAAGTTACTGCGTCAAGAAGGAGCAAGTCAGGTATATGCCTGTGCTACTCATGCTGTATTTTCACCACCAGCAATTGAAAGGTTATCCAGTGGGGTATTTGAGGAAGTCATAGTCACTAATACTATTCCCATTCCTGAAAACAATCGTTTCCCCCAATTGGTGACGCTTTCAGTCGCTAATCTACTTGGGGAAGCAATTTGGCGCATTCACGAAGATACCTCACTCAGTAGTTTATTTCGTTAACTAATAATCATAGCAGGGAATAGAGGCAAGAAGCAAACTGATGAAGAATGAAAGTTTTCGTTCTTCATTTTTGATCATCATCATATTTGTGGCAATTACGCTATAATTATTAAAGGTTCGTTACAGAATTGGCAAAATGTCCCCACTTCTGTTAAAAGATCCCAACCCCAGACCTCTTCCTCTAAAAACCCTAAAGTTTACCACAACCATTTATGACGCTCCCAATTCGTAACGTCGCCATTATCGCCCACGTTGACCATGGTAAGACCACCCTAGTTGATGCTCTCCTCAAACAGTCCGGCATTTTCCGCGAAGGCGAAGACGTTCCGGATTGTGTCATGGACTCAAACGCTTTGGAGCGGGAACGAGGCATTACTATTCTTTCTAAAAATACAGCGGTTCGCTACAAAGAGACTCTAATCAATATTGTTGATACCCCTGGCCACGCTGACTTCGGTGGGGAAGTAGAGCGGGTTCTCGGTATGGTGGACGGTTGTTTACTCATTGTTGATGCCAATGAAGGTCCAATGCCCCAAACCCGCTTTGTCCTTAAAAAAGCTTTGGAAAAAGGTCTGCGGCCTATTGTCGTCATTAACAAAATTGACCGTGGACAAGCAGACCCCCACGTTGCTGTGGACAAGGTTTTGGATCTGTTCTTAGAATTAGGGGCGGATGAAGACCAATGTGACTTTAAATATCTATTTGCCTCTGGGATGGCAGGTTTCGCTAAAGAAAGTTTAGAAGCGGCATCAGTAGATATGCAGCCTCTATTTGATGCGGTTCTCCGCCATGTCCCCGCACCTGTGGGAGACCCTAATAAACCTCTGCAACTGCAAGTTACTACTCTCGATTATTCTGAATATTTAGGACGAATTATCATTGGTAAAATCCACAATGGTACTATCCGCGCCGGACAACAAGCGGCTCTAGTAACAGAAAGTGGTAATATTGTCAAAGGTAAAATTACTAAATTAATGGGATTTGAAGGTTTAAGACGGGTAGATATGGAAGAAGCTACCCCAGGTTATATTGTAGCAGTTGCTGGTTTTGCTGATGCTTACATTGGTGAAACTATTACAGATCCTAATGAACCCCTGGCTTTACCCTTAATTAAGGTAGATGAACCAACTTTACAAATGACCTTCTGGGTGAATGATTCCCCTTTTGCAGGTCAAGAGGGTAAACTGGTAACATCTCGCCAAATACGCGATCGCTTATTCCGGGAATTAGAAACTAATGTGGCATTGCGCGTTGAAGAAACGGACTCTCCTGATAAATTTTTAGTTTCCGGTCGTGGTGAATTACACTTAGGGATATTAATAGAAACCATGCGCCGTGAGGGTTTTGAATTTCAAGTATCTCAACCGCAGGTAATTTATCGTACAGTCAACGGTCAGCCTTGCGAACCTTTTGAACTTCTGGCTTTAGACGTTCCCGCCGATGCAGTTGGTAGCTGTATCGAACGGTTGGGACAACGAAAAGCGGAAATGCAAGATATGCAGCCCGGTGGTGGAGACCGCACCCAATTAGAATTTATCGTTCCTGCCCGTGGTTTAATTGGTTTCCGAGGTGAATTCATGCGCATGACTCGCGGTGAAGGGATCATGAACCATAGCTTCCTTGATTATCGTCCACTTTCTGGTGATATTGAAGCCCGCAACAAAGGCGTTTTAATCTCTTTTGAAGAAGGTGTTTCTACCTTCTACGCCATGAAAAACTGTGAAGATAGAGGCGCATTCTTTATCAGTCCTGGAACTAAGGTTTACAGAGGTATGATTATTGGTGAACATAATCGTCCCCAAGACCTAGAATTGAACGTTTGTAAAACCAAGCAGTTAACTAACCATCGCGCGGCTGGTGGTGATGAACTTGTGCAGTTACAAGCACCCATAGACATGAGTTTGGAACGAGCGTTAGAATACATTGCTCAAGATGAATTGGTGGAGGTGACACCAGAATCTATTCGTCTTCGCAAAATGTCCAAGAAATTGGTTAAACGCTAATATCTGTAGGAGTGGGGTTTTCCCACTCTGATTAATTAATTCAGAAAGATAAGTTTTTCTAATACCCACTTTTATAAAATTTGCATTTTTGCAATAGTCAGTTGCTATTCTCAATATTATTGAGAATATTATCAATAATTTTACGGAAATAGGTTTTTTCAGCCATTGATATTGACATAGTATTTTTTTCTGCTATTATTTAGTTATGATCCAAGGGGGTTATATTTTTATTTTTTTTTATTTTTGATTCTGACTCTGTGTATGGAGAATTTTAAATGTATTTTATATAACCACTCCAGACACAGAAAAAAGAGGTTAAAAGGTAAAACTAAATATTTATATCCTTTAAAGCTAAACGAATTTGCTCTAAGCGGGTGCGGTTGACACCAAAATCAGAATCTCCAACACGAGATGAGGAACGGATATGAATTAACGACTCATTGCTAGGGAAATAAAACTCTAGATCATCAACAAATTTGAAAATGCGGCTTTTAGAAATAGCATGAATATAATCATCTGCTTGTTCTATAACTTCTGTGCGGGGAACAACAGTGAGAACTTTTAACAAGGTTTCTCTAGCTTTATCTCGCGCTACATGATAAGTAATGGGTTGAATACTGTGTTTAGTATCAGCATTTTGACTAACAACACAGTTAGGAGAAGTTGGACAAGGTTTCAAAAAACCTGACTCCACTCCCAAACTAGAAGCCCAACTAGTCCCAGGAACTATTAAAATCATCGTCAGAGCTAGAAATACCGAAAAAATAATATTTTGTAGTCGGTTGATATTTGTTGAATTGGACATTATTTATTTGATGTTATGTGCTATTACTTCAGGTATTTTATTAGCTGGAGATAGATTTTGGCAAGTTACAGCGATTTTCAGGTAAATAAACCACATTTTAAAGTCTCACGCAAAGGCGCAAAGTCGCAAAGGAAGAAAGGAATATAAAACAAAAGTGTGGTACAAGTACATTAAAATTGCTGTAAGCAAATTTAAATTTTCACGATTTTACTAGCTTTGGGATGTATTCTCTCGCTTTTTTTAATAAGGCACAGCAGGAGTTTATCACTAGTGTTATGGTTTGTCAATTTTTCACAATTCAATGTTCAGTTTGTCTGCTTTGTCGGGAATGTATGGGTAATTTCGGTCTTGGACGAAATCCTTCTTATATCGGATACAGGAATAGGTTTGAAACTGCGCTGGAATAGGAAATGGTATAAGTATATTAATACTGAACCCTGATTTGGTTTCAGACAATATGAGTGTATTTGGGGAGAAATATGAAAAAATATTCATATTTACGGTGACAAAAAAGATAATATAAGTTTAATTAAAGTACCATTGGAGTTTTTCGTAAAACTCATAAGTTTTTTAAATACTTTTTCTGAAAAAAATCCCACTATCATGTTTATCGAGAATATAGCTAGGTCATTCTCAATAATATTGAGAATATTATCAATAATTGAACGAAGTTACTAGGGTATTGACCTCTTGACTTTTTGTGCTATTATTGAGGTGTATAATCCAAGGGGTTTTTATATTTAAAATCAAGCTTTGATCTTTATTTATCTTCATTCTGACTTTGATGATCACTTAGGTTCGTCCATGGATACGCTTGTAATATCTTTAATGTAGGGGTGAGAAATTGCCCCTACATTGCTAAGAATGTTTCTAGAATTGTGAGTTATTTCACAGCAGCTAATTCCTTGTTAAAGAAAGCTTGTAAAACTGTTGCTGCAATTTGGTCACCAGTCAAGCCTAATTCTGTGTAAGATTGGTCAGGTGTGGCATGATCTACCAAAATATCAGGTACACCAATTCGCTTGACAGGAACTAGAATATCAGCATCAAGTAAAGCTTCAGCTACCGCAGAACCAAAACCCCCCATTAAACAGCCTTCTTCCAAAGTGACAACCCGGCCAATTTGTTTAGCCAATGGTAAAATCAAATCGGTATCTAAAGGTTTGACAAAGCGGGCATTAATTACAGTAGCTTCAATGCCATGTTCACTGAGGATTTGGGCTGCTTGCATTCCTGGATAAACCATTGTACCATAGCCAACGATTAAAACATCGTCACCTTGACGGATAATTTCCCCCTTACCGATTTCCAAAGCTTCCCAACCTTCTTCCATTAAAGGGACACCGTGACCATTACCACGGGGGAAGCGCATAGAAATAGGTCCATCTGTGTAGTTAATGCCAGTAACCACCATCCGTTGTAATTCTGCTTCGTCCTTGGGAGCCATTACCACCATATTGGGAATACAACGTAGATAAGCAATATCATACATACCTTGGTGGGTTGGACCATCAGCACCAACAATACCTGCCCGATCTAAACAGAAGAACACGGGTAAGTTTTGAATACAAACATCGTGAATAATCTGGTCATAAGCACGTTGTAGGAAAGTGGAATAGATAGCAGCGACGGGACGCATACCTTCACAAGCTAAACCCGCAGCTAAAGTCACAGCGTGTTGTTCCGCAATTCCCACATCAATATATTGATGAGGTAGTTTAGCTTGTAGCTTATCTAAACCCGTACCAGTAGCCATTGCGGCTGTGATACCGACGATTTGGGGATTTTGTTCCGCTAATTTAACTAGGGTGTGAGAAAAGACCTTAGCGTAAGCAGGGGGTTTAGGTTTACTAGAAGGAATTGCTTTACCAGTAGCCAAATTAAAGGGAGTTTGGGCATGATAGCCTACTTGATCTTTTTCCGCGAGTTCATAGCCTTTACCCTTAGTTGTGACTACGTGAACCAAAACAGGACCAGTAATTTGATGTGCTTGTTGGAATGTAGTAATTAACTCCTCTAAATTATGTCCGTCAACTGGACCCATGTAGGTAAAACCCAATTCTTCAAAAACCGCACCTACTTTAGGAACTGCTAAACGCTTCATTCCTTCTTTAATGCGTTCTAGTTCTGGGGAAAGAGACTCACCGACAAAAGGAAGATGTTTTAACTGTTCTTCAATACCATCAGCGAGAAACTGCACTGGTGGACTCAGACGCATTTTATTGAGATAACGAGGAATTGCACCCACATTGGGAGAAATAGACATCTCATTGTCGTTAAGAACCACCAGCAGATTAGTTTTTGGCAGGTGGCCAGCGTGGTTAATAGCTTCTAGCGCCATACCTCCAGTTAAAGCACCGTCACCAATGACAGCAACGGCTTTAAATTTTTCTCCTTTCAGGTCGCGGGCTAAAGCCATACCCAAGGCAGCGGAAATACTTGTAGAAGCGTGTCCTGCACCAAAATGATCAAATTTGTTCTCGCAGCGTTTAAGATAACCTGCAACGCCGTCTTTTTGGCGGAGAGTGTCGAAGTTGCTGTAGCGTCCGGTGATTAGTTTGTGAGGATAAGCTTGATGACCGACATCCCATATTACCTTATCCCGGTCTAAATCTAAGGTTTGGTAAAGTCCTAGCGTTAATTCTACCACGCCCAAACCAGGACCCAAATGCCCACCAAAGGCGGCTACGGTTTGTAAATGCTTCTCACGAATTTGACGAGCAATTTGCTCTAACTGTCGAATTGACAAACCATGCAACTGGTTAGGATGGGTGATTTCACTCAAGTGCATATTATCAGCTTTTCCTCTCTAACTCTTCTTTTGGCATAATTTTATTTTCCCACTTCCGGTGGACTCTAAAATCTGACTGTCATGAATGTTGTTATATAAGTATAACTTTTGTGCGTTTTTAATAGTTATGTATCTATAAGCGTAATAAACCCAGTCAACCCGGAAAACCGTAGATTTTCGGAATCAGGGAAAAATCCGCCAAAAAAGTTGTAGAATGGGCTTTTTAAACTTGTAATTCCCTCCGGCAGTAGTAAGGATGTGGTTAAAGCAGAGAAAAACTAGCTTTTTCCTGACGTGATGACAACGGGTACGACAGGACTCGAACCTGTGACCGTCCGCTTAGAAGGCGGATGCTCTATCCAACTGAGCTACGTACCCACGAAGCCTTCACAATTATATCTAATATTCTCGAAATAGGCAAGAGCAAATTTAAAATTTCCGGATTCCAGTCAGAAGATGCAAGTGATTGGTGAGTTGAGGTACACTAGGAAACAAAATAGATACGATATTCAGATATATTGTGATGTTAAGGAGTAATTGCCTATGAATATAATATAAATGCAACTCCAGAATTTTACTCTGGTTTTGTATCCAGGTTAATGGCAAATTATCTTTCTCAACTAATTAAGTAATTATACCCTATGGTAATGCTACTAAAGAAAACTACATATTCTTTATCAACAAAGCCCTTGTGAGGAGTATTCTAACTGTTTATGGGCGTGTGGTTCGAGTCCATAGTTCTAGAATACGAAGTATCATTGAGTATTCAACGCCAAGACCGTGGACGCAAACAAACTTAACAAATTTTGGTGTCTACCGTGAGAAAACTAACAGATTCTGACAAACAAGAAATTCTCAAGTTATATCGAGAAAGTGCGGAAACAACTTCCACTTTAGCAGAACGCTATGGTGTGAGCAATTCCACAATTAGCAGACTGCTCAAAAGTACCTTACCAGAAGAAGATTACGAATATCTCGTATCTTTAAAACGCGCTGCTAGAACCCCTGAGGGTAGAGCGCAGGTAAGTTACGATCAATTACCGCTGTTGAACCAACCAATATTGCTATCAGCAGCGTCTACCGGCTTGAGCAGTGATGAGGAGTTATCAACACCAGAACCGGAAAAGTTGATCATAGCAGCAAAAGTAGATGGTAATCCTGATTTTTCTGAAGATATTCCGGCTAATAAGCGGGTAAAAACACGCTCCTCAGCGGTAGAACAACCCCAACCTCCGGTCATAAAAGAATCCCCAGTTGTCAAAGACCCAGAAATTGTCAGACATAAACCCACAGAAACGCCAATTATTCCCAAGCCTAAGTTGGAGGTGGAAACTCGACGTTCACAGCCAAGTCTGTTTGCGGAAATTTTGGATGAAGATTTGCTGGATGAACCTGATGATTTAGATGATGATGATTTAGATGATGATTTGTATGATGAGGAAGACGACTTTGAAGACGAAGACTATGAAGCTCCCAAACCTCTAGTAACTAGACGCAAAAACGGAGAAGCATCTGTTCAAGTTTTACCACTTTCAGTTGCTAATTTACCAAAAACCTGCTATTTAGTAATTGACCGCTCTGCGGAATTAATTACTCGGCCACTCAAGGATTTTGGTGATTTAGGTCTGATTCCCAGTCTGGAAAATCAACAGAAAACTCTACCCATTTTTGATAATCATAGAGTAGCCAAACGCTTTTCGACAAAGCGCGATCGCGTTATCAAAGTTCCTGACAGTCAAGTTCTTCATAAAGCTAGTAATCATCTACAAGCTAAGGGAATTACGCGACTGTTAATTGATGGTCAGGTTTACTCATTGTCCTTAGTTTAAAGGCAATGGTGATATTTGCTGGTTGGAGTAGTTTTCTACTCTAACCGCTGCTTGATAAAACCACCGACAAACTATATTCAGCAAGCTGGCCTCTCATCATGTTAAAATCAAAATAATATTCATAATTCCGACCGAAATTAAGTAGTTTAATTAGCCTAATAAGTGCTATTAATTGCCTAACTTCGGTTTCATCTACCGCTTTATTCAGAAACGTATCTACCGTAATGGTTAACTCTGCTGCTTCTTTTGTTACTAACCGTAAACCTTCCAAAGTAGAAGGTATCAAAGAAAATAGTAACTTTTTGCGTGAACCCGTGGCTACTGAAATCCTTCAGGATACCACCCACTTTAGTGAAGACGCAATTCAGATTCTCAAGTTCCATGGTTCTTATCAACAAGATAACCGTGATAACCGCGTCAAGGGACAGGAAAAAGATTACCAAATGATGCTGCGGACAAAAAGTCCCGGTGGGTTAATACCACCACAGCTATATTTAGCCTTGGATAAATTGGCCGATGAATATGGTAATCATACCCTCAGAGCTACCACTCGCCAAGGTTTTCAATTACATGGTATCTTAAAAAAGAACCTGAAAGCGGCGATCGCTACAATTATCCAAAATCTTGGTTCAACTTTGGGTGCTTGTGGTGACATTAACCGCAACGTTATGGCTCCTCCAGCCCCCTTTAAAAATCGCTCAGAATACCAATACGCTTGGGAATATGCCCAAAATATCGCTGATTTGCTTTCTCCCCAAACTGGTGCTTATTATGAAATTTGGTTAGATGGGGAAAAAGCCATTAGCGCCGAAGAACATCCAGATGTCAAAGCAGCGCGACAAAGTAACGGTAATGGTACTATATTTCATGATTCCGTAGAACCTATCTATGGAACTCATTATATGCCCCGGAAATTTAAAGTTTGCGTGACAGTTCCTGGGGATAATTCCGTTGATTTATATTCCCAAGACTTGACCCTGGTAGTAATTACCAATAAAAAAGGTGCATTAGCAGGATTTAATATTTTCGCTGGTGGTGGTTTGGGTAGAACCCATAACAAAGAGGAAACCTTTGCTAGAATTGCTGATCCCATTGGCTACGTAGGCAAAAATGATGTATATAATCTGGTGAAAGCCATAATTGCTACACAGCGAGATTATGGTGATCGCACGGACAGACGACACGCGAGATTAAAATACTTAATCAATGATTGGGGTGTAGATAAATTCCGCACTAAGGTAGAAGAATACTTTGGTAAACCACTTGAACCATTTAAACCGCTGATTCAGTTTAAATATAAAGACTTTCTGGGCTGGAATGAACAAGGGGATGGTAAGCTGTTTGTAGGTATTTCCATTGATAACGGCCGTGTAAAAGATGATGATAAATTGCAACTCAAAACCGCTTTGCGGACAATTGTTGAACAATTTAATCTGCCTATTCGCTTAACAGGTAATCAAAACCTGATTTTTTACGATATTGCACCGGAGGATCAGGAAGCCATTCAAGAGATTCTCGACCGCTGTGGCGTTGTAGCCGACCCCAGCCAAATAGCAGCATTAACCCGCTATGCTATGGCTTGTCCAGCTTTACCTACCTGCGGTTTAGCAATTACAGAATCAGAACGAGCCATTCCCGAAATTTTAACAAGAATCCGGGCTTTATTAGATCAACTGGGTTTACAAAAAGACCATTTTGTGGTAAGAATGACAGGATGCCCTAACGGTTGCGCTCGTCCTTATATGGCAGAATTGGGTTTTGTGGGTAGTGGTGTAGAATCTTATCAAGTCTGGTTAGGTGGTTCACCAAATCAAACTCGGTTAGCCCAGCCTTTTGTGGAAAAACTGCATCACAATGATATTGAAAGTTTCCTAGAACCGATTTTTGTCTTCTTTAAAAAATCCCGGACACCCAAAGAAAGTTTTGGCGATTTTTGTCACAGAATGGGTTTTGATGCTATTAGGGAATTTGTGGCTAATTACACACCAGGAGAGCCTACCAGTAGCGGTAAATCACGTCATAGAGTAAGTCTGCGAGATGATTTTTATCAGCAACTTAGGGAAACTGCTGAAAAACAAGGGCGACCGATGACTGATTTAGTACATGAAGCCTTGGAGAAGTATTTCCAAGGTTCATAATTAGATATTCTCACGCAAAGATGCAAATTTTTGCGTGAGATGATACTAATGATGGTATGGTTTTTATTGCAGAGATGCTAAAATTCAGCAGCAAGGAAAGATATATGCAAAAACTCCTAATTACGGGTGTTAGCGGTTTTTTAGGTTGGCATCTTTGCCAATTAGCAAAAGGAGAATGGGAAGTTTATGGTACATATTATAGCCATTTTTTAGAAATACCTGATATCAAAATGGTGAAGGTGAATTTGACTAACTTCCAGGAATTAAAAGACCTATTTAATCATATCAAACCCGATGCAGTAATTCACGCAGCAGCCCAATCTCAACCTAATTATTGTCAAATAAATCCCCAGGAATCCTATAAAATCAATGTTACAGCATCTTGTGATCTGGCTGGACTTTGTGCTGATAATTCCCTACCTTTAGCTTTTACCTCCACTGACTTGGTTTTTGATGGTTTAAATGCACCTTACAGAGAAATAGATAAAGTTTCACCTGTGAACATTTACGGTGAGCAAAAAGTTGCGGCTGAAGCAGGGATATTAAAAGTATATCCCCAAGCAGCTATTTGTCGAATGCCGTTAATGTTTGGTAAAGAAACACCAACAGCAAAAAGTTTTATTCAGCAATTTATGCAAGTATTGAAAGAGGGAAAAGAACTCAATTTATTTATAGATGAATTTCGCACTCCAGTTAGTGCAAATACAGCCACTAAAGGGCTATTTTTAGCTTTAAAAAAGGTGCATGGGATTATTCATTTAGGTGGAAAAGAGAGAATTTCTCGTTATGATTTTGGGAGAATATTAGCTGAAATCTGGCAATTTCCTGATGATCAATTAAAATCCTGTTTTCAAGAAGATGTGAAAATGGCAGCACCTAGACCAAAAGATGTTTCTTTAGATAGTTCAAAGGCTTTTGCTTTAGGTTATCATCCATTATCCGTGCGCGAGGAATTACAAATATTAAAATCA
>NZ_KE384634.1:11461-14991 GCF_000426905.1 Dolichospermum circinale AWQC131C | reverse complement strand
ACAGGGAACAGGGAAACTTTACTTTTCGTTACTTATGTCGGTTTTTTTCCGTTCACCTACTTAAAATCATATTAAAATCTCTGGCTGTCAATAAAATGTAAATAAAAAAAATGAGTAAAAATCTTCAAGGGAAAATAGCATTAGTTACAGGTGCTACTAGAGGTATTGGTAAGGGAATTGCTGTAGGGTTAGGTGAAGCAGGCGCTACTGTGTATATTACCGGGCGCACTTTTGAACCTAATAATTATGAGCATTTTGGCGGTAGTTTACGGGAAACCGAAACCGCTGTTATCGAAGCGGGTGGAGTTTGTATTCCTGTACAGGTTGATCATAGTGATGATGAGCAAATTCGTCAACTTTTTGCACGTATTGAGAGCGAACAAAATGGTCAATTAGATATTTTAGTTAATAATGTTTATGGGGGAGTACAAGCATTAAGAACAGCCTTTGGTAAGCCGTTTTGGGAATCAGAACCGAGTTTTTGGGATGCTGCTAATAATGTAGGTTTAAGAAGTCATTATGTGGCTAGTATTTATGCTGCAAGAATGATGATCAAACGCCAAAAAGGGGTTATTTTTACTATTTCCTCCTGGGGAGGAATGTCTTATATTTTTAGTGTTCCTTATGGTGTGGGAAAAAGTGCTTGTGATAGATTAGCCGCAGATATGGCTAAGGAATTAAAACAATATAATGTGACTTCTCTGGCTATTTATCCCGGTATTGTGGGTACGGAACAGATTACAACTTTCGCCAAAGAACAGAGTTTAGAAAATGGTAATTCTTCATTATTTGCTGATGGTTATAATTGGGAAACACCATTATTTACTGGCAGAGCGATCGCTAGTTTAGCAGCTGATGCTAATATAATCAAATATACTGGTAAAATCCAAGTCGTCGCTGAAGTTGCGAAGCGATATGGAATTGTAGATCAAAATGGTAATCGTCCTGTATCTTTACGTTCTTTGCGGTTTATTTTAGCAATGGCTATACCTTTTTTAAGAAATTATGCTTGGTTAATTCCTGATTTAACAATACCTTGGTTAGTGATTTTCTTCATTGCCTTATGATATGATGTCAATAGATAATTGATGGTTACTGGTCAACAAGCGAACTGACAAGTCAACGCTTGCGCTAGTGAGTAACTCTAAATGTTAAATTAATTCGTGGTTGAATTTCTTTAGCTGTTTTAGCAATTTGGTGTTGCCAAAAATGCTGAGTTTCACCTTGCATTAATAACAAGCTACCACTGGTTAAATCAATAGCAATTCTGTGATTTTTAGAATGCTTATGTCGTAAAGAAAAACGACGGGTTGCACCAAAACTCACTGATGCAATTATTGGATTTTTTCCTAATTCTGGTTCATCATCACTATGCCAAGAAACACTGTCTTTACCATGACGATATAAATTGAGGAGAACACTGTTAAAACTAACTTTTGCGATTTCCTCAACTTTCGATTTAATGAATTGTAATGTAGTATTCCAAGGTTCTGGATGTTGTTCTATACCAGAATAAGTGTAAGATTTTCCTTCATCTCCATACCATGCTGTCAATCTTGGTATAGGCATTTTCTTGCCAAAAATTTGGATTATTTCTTGTTTCCATTTCACCTTAGAAGATAAATCTTCAAAAAGCTGACTACTTTCTTGAGTGTTAAAAAAATTCTGATATAATATCACTTCTCCGTCAGTAGAAATGATAGTTTTTTTATTAACTTGATTTTCTAATTTCATATTATTAGTATCTGCTAGATCATCCCAAAGACTGATTTGATTATACATGATTTGGTTAAAACTCCGCAATTATACATTTACTGAAATCATCATTAATTTTTATCACAACCAATTTTCTAATTTCAGTTCTTCAATTCTTAATAAATCAGAATCATTAGAAACGAGAATTAAATCCCGGACAATTGCTGTAGCTGCTATTAAAACATCAGCATCTTGGATAGGAGTACCTTTAGCTTTTAATTTGGCATGAATTTCACAGGATTTTTCAATAATTTCTAAATCATCTAAAAATAATGTTTGATATTTTTGAAAAAAGATATGAAATTCAGACAATTGCTTGACAGCATTAATAGATAAAAGTCCTCTCTTGATTTCATAATAAGTAATGCAGCTAATAAATACCATTCTTCCCTGAATATTGACTTCTCGGAGTTTATTATCTACAATGGCATTCTTTTTTAAAATGTAACTAACGATATTTGAATCTAGTAAATAATTCACGGTTTTATTTTCCTGCTACTGCTGCATCAAAAATCGCTATTTCTTCTGGCGTTAAATCGTTTAATGTCCCAGCAACAGCTTCTAACACAAGAATTTTATCAATTCTTCTGGTTAAATCATGTTCTTTAATTGCTCTCATTTCTTCTGGGGAAAATCTGCTAAATAATTCTATTAACATTTCAGTCATTTCATATTGATCTAATTTCACCATGTAGAAACTACTACCACGAAATAGTTTATCTACAACATGAGAAATGCGTTCTGTTAGTTCTTGTTGATAGTCAGTTAATTGTTCTTGCATGATGTTTACTCTGTTTGTGCTTTGGAAAAATCTAATTCTTATTTATATTACACTCCATTGACGCAAAATCGCCCACTGATTCAAATCCTAAAAATGACTAAATAAATGGTAGCGCAATCTAGGTGATTGATTTCATTCATACTGCGATCGCACCCCAACATCCCAATTTTAAACGAACTGCTTGCAGCAGCGCAACGCTTACGCACTCCCAACCAACATCCTAAACGGCGAACTGACAAGTTATAGCTTGCACTATTGCCCCCTCTGGTTGACTTCTAAGGAGATTTCCACTCTTCCTCTGGGATCATAGCTGTAACCATAATGTTACGTAATGTTCCAGTGGGCAAGTCTCTACCTTGATGAAAAGGCACAATAACTTGGGTGTCTTGAGCTTGACTACGCCATTTTCTATGACTACCTTTCTGAGATATCAGTTCAAAGCCATGTTTACGTAATATGCGTTCAACATCATCAGCCTTCATTCTCCTGAGTCGAGTCATCCGAGCATAACCTCACGGATTACTGCTCCAGGAAGAAGTTGAATAGTATCGGGCTGTAAATAAAGCTCGATCGCTTCTCTTATATTATTAAGGGCTTCTTCTTGTGTAACACCAGCAGAGGTGCATCCAGGGAGTTCTGGACACCAAATTGCCCATTCGCTTGTTTCTGGATCAGGTTCAAGTATGACTCGCCACTTCATAGTTACTATAATATTTGTAGAATTAATCTCAATCATAGCAAACGGTTCTTCGTAGTATCCTGGCACTACAAGATTGGCGATTCCTTGGTCGCGCTGTACGCGATCGCATCCCAAACACCCTCAAAACAGCGATCGCACCCTTCCACATCCCCAAAACAGCGATCGCACCTCCACACCTCCCAAAACGCGATCGCACCTTCCAAACCCCAAAACAGCGATCGCATTATATCCCCATCCCTGAACGCGATCGCACATCCTCCACATCCCCAAAAAGCGATCACTGTTAAAATATAA
>NZ_KE384634.1:719-11392 GCF_000426905.1 Dolichospermum circinale AWQC131C | reverse complement strand
TTTACTCTCTGCGCCTGAAGCGCCTCTGCGTGAAATAAAATCATACTCTTAATCAGCAACGCCTAGTTTATCCTTTGCGACGTGGAGATATAATATTATCTCAACAGTATCGTGATATCCTCTTTGAGGATGAGGAAATTTTAAAGGTTATAGAACTTTCTCCAGATATAGCTGAAATAGCAGCACAATTAAGAGCAGTATATAATTTGCATTCTTTAGATGCTATTCAAATGGCCACTGCTATTTATGGGGGTGCGTCTTTTTTCTTGACAAATGATATTCGTTTACCTTCTTTACCAGGGTTAACGGTTTTGGTTTTAAATAACTTAATAAGTTGATTATTTTTGAATATAGCGAACTGACAAGTCATTGCTTGCGCGATCGCACGTTCCAAACCCACTAACAGCTATTCCTGCGGAGCGCAACGCTTACGCCTAAATTCATCACCAGAATAAAAAATGATAAGATACTAATAAGATTTTATTCATATTAGAAACTGAGGAACAAGTGGAGGTTTTACGGGTTTTGCATGGAGCGAGAGATTTAGAGGATCTCTTGCCATTCTTAGATGAGGAAGTTTAATTTTTTGATTCCTACGGAGCGCGATCGCTTTCTTAAATTATTCCCAAACAGCGAACTGCTTGCAGCAGCGCAACGCTTACGCACATCCTAACATCCCAAAACAGCGATTACTAGGTTAGTTTTCGCTATCGCAATATTTTCTCTTAACTGGTATAATCATTCCTATAGTTCACTGTTTAAAGAAACTATGCAAATTAAAGAAATGACGGCGGAACAGTTACAAAACTTAATCCGTAACACAGTAGATGAAATGCTAGATGAATACTTCGGTGATCCTGATGAGGATAAGGGAATTAAAGAATCATTTAAGCAGAGTTTATTGGAAATCCGGCGTAAACGTCAAGAAGGAAGACCTACTATTCCTCTAGCCGAAGTTTATAAAAGGTACGGGATAGAACGTTAAATGAGTTATTCTGTAAGTTTTGAATCAGAGTCTATCACTGATTTAGATAATTTAGATCAGGTTGTGCGTCTGAGGATTCTGAATAAAATTGAATGGTTAAGTCTCAATTTTGAGCAGATAACTCCTCTATCTCTTACAGGTCAATGGTTAGGTTTTTATAAGTTAAGGGTGGGTGATTATCGAGTTATTTATGAGTTAGATATAGAAGAACAATTAATCATTATCATTAGAATTGGTCATCGTAGAGAAATTTATTAGATCAACATCCCCAAAAAGCGAACTGCTTGCAGCAGCGCAACGCTTACGCATCCCCACATCCTCAAACAGCTATCGCACATCTTCTACATCCCCAACAGCGATCGCACATCCTCCACATCTTCAAAAAGCGATCACACTTTCCAAACCCCAAAAGAGCGATCGCTCTCCTACACAACCCCAAACAGCGATCGCATCCCCACATCCCAAAACAGCATTATACAGTAACTTTGTACTTATTGAGCTTTTACACCAACAAGCAAATAAAATTTCAGTAAATATTGTGATTTAGGGGTTAATTTTTTGTATGTCTACTGAATTAACTGCTGAAACTTTAATTCCACTTTCTGTCCAAGAACGGAAAGCACTAATTTTGCATCATGCTTCATTAATTGATGCGACTGACATTGTAGATGAAGATTTGCAAACAGCATACAAATACGGAAAAATTCTTTCTTTAATAGCACCTGCTTATTTTAAGTATCAAATTAAACAAGATATACAGAACGGTTCTGTGTTAGAACTAGATAGACAATCTCAGTTGATTAGTAGTAAAACTGAAAAATTTGCAGATGATTTTATTGAGTGGTTAAAATTAGACTTTGAAAAGAAAAGTGCAATAATTGAGGATCATCCTAACCCGTCCAATCTTTTTGAACTCTGTGGAGCTAAATTGCTAGTTACCAGCAATTCAGTGACAAGAAGTTTGAGTACAACAATGGGAAGTCTCTGGGAAAAGATATCTAATATTAGTCCTTATATTATTAACCCGGAGTTTGAATTTGGAATTAAAATTACGGGAATTGACATTTTACTTTTTTCGGAAGAAACAGTTAAGTTTCCACAATTAAAAACTTTAAAAGGAACATTGACTGGTTCTCAAGTACCAAGAGCAAAAAAAGAATTAAGTATTCATGAAAATCCTTTATTTATAGCAGCTTTTGATTTAGGTAAATGGACTTTTTCAGACAGAAGTAACATTCCTCGTATTGCTGGTAAAACATTTTGGAATATGATTTGTATGGATTATGATCTAGTGGAAAATCATATACGAGATATGTTACAGAAAATTGATAAAGCTTTTGCTGAATTGGCTACAAAATAGAAAATTGCTGATTTATACTTAAAAAAGTGATAATTGTTCAGCTATCTCTTTACCTTTCGATCTGTTTCCTTGAATTAAGTTAAAGAGATAACTACCAATTTCTTTCGCAAGTAGTACGGGAACTGCGTTACCAATTTGTTTATATTTAGAACTTACAGAACCATGAAAAATCCAATCATCGGGAAATGTTTGAATCCTTGCAGACTCCCGCACAGTTAAACAACGTAATTCTACAGGATGACACATATCTGTTGCTTTTTGGTGGGGACTTGTAGTTATTGTTGGTGAAGGTTTATCCCAGGATAATCTTCTATAAAAACCGACTTTTCCACCTCCAGAATTATATGCACCTCCCATAGCTTCTTTCTTTAATTCCTCTGGTAAATGTCTCCAGTTTTGTCCAGCTTTTAATAATTTCAAATACTTTAAACGATTTTCTGAATAAGACATAAATTCTGGTTCTGCATCAACTAACCCAGTTAAAGCATCTTTTAATGTTCTCCATTTAGGTAAAGTTTGACCATTTTTACAATATTTGGGAATAGGAAATGTAGCAGTTTCACCATCTCGTGAACCGATAAATATGACACGCTCCCGATTTTGGGGAACTCCATAATCTGCTGCTTCTAAAAGGTTGTAAACTACGTTATATTCTATTGCTTGCATTTCTGATAATACTACTTTTAAAGCAGCACCAGGCATTTCATCAGGTTCTAAAGGTGGGTAATCTTTTCCGCGTTGATTAATTGCTCTGTGACGCAGTGGAGCAGAAAGCAAACCTTTAACATTTTCCATTAAGAAAAAACGGGGTTGAACTTCTTTAACAATACGAATAAAGTCCATAAATAAACTACCGCGAGGGTCCATCACTGAACCTCTTTTTCCTGCGGTACTAAATGGTTGACATGGTGGACCACCTGTAACTAAATCAACTTCTCTCGGTTGTAAAGCACGTCCTAAATTTAAAACTCTTCCTCCTTCTTCTAGTAATTGTTGAGAGGTGACATTTTGTATTTCTCTGGAAATTGCACTTTCTTGCAGAAATGGACGATTAAGAGCTATTGTTTTGACAGCATCACGATCTTTTTCTACTACAGTTACAGTATGAAAACCTGCTTGTTCTAGTCCTAAATCTAAACCATAAGCACCTGTAAATAATGAAATAGAAATAGCTTTACCATCTATCATAGTTTTTGCTCC
Organism: Dolichospermum circinale AWQC131C; assembly: GCF_000426905.1. NCBI lineage: Bacteria > Bacillati > Cyanobacteriota > Cyanophyceae > Nostocales > Aphanizomenonaceae > Dolichospermum > Dolichospermum circinale. Next base: position 7,847 of record NZ_KE384634.1, on the reverse strand, counting down.
CAATTGTTAATATCACTAATTATATATTCCTTGAATATACAATATTTATGATTGGTTACATCTTTTACATTTAATAATAGCGATCGCACCCTCCACATCCTCAAACGCGATCGCACATCCCCACATCCCCAACAAGCGATCGCACATCCACACCCTCAAAACAGCGATCGCACTCCCAACATCCTCAAAAGCGATCGCATCCCACATTCCCAAAACAGGGATCGCATCCCACGTAGCTTCATTAACAAACTTGTTATCATTTTGCGTAATTATACTGTTTGTAAAGATGCACATAATTTGTTAATATAAAGCCAATATCATCTCATCCGCATTAATTAATAAACCATGAATTCAAATAGTTTTAACCAGGAACAAGATAAACTTTCCGTTTGGAGAGAGGATGATTGTATCATTATACAAAAGCTAAACCATCCAAAATGTGTAAGCCAGTTTATTCGAGCTTTATTTAGCATACATGAAAATGGTTATAAAAATATATCAGTTGTTTTTCAAGATGTTAAAGGTGTTTTTCCTAATTCTGCTGTACCCATAGCTGCTATAATTCAGCATTACAGAAATCTCGATATTAATATAGATTTATATGATCAACCTACTATACTTACAAAAGTAAATTTTAATGCTCCATTACCTGCAACTGCCAATATCTTAACAAATGAAATAGATCCTTTATCAAAAATATGGAAATTTCAAGATGATGTAATGGAACATCAACTAGCATCAGCATTGATAAAAGCTATTAGAGAAAGAATACAATGTAACCCTGGGGTTTTAGAGGCTTTTAAATGGTGTTTAGATGAAGTAATGGGAAATGTTTTTGATCATTCTCAAGCCTGTGAAGGTTTTGCTATGGTTCAAGTGCATCCTGAATCTAAACGATTAGCCGTGTGTATTGCTGATACTGGTATTGGAATTTATGGTTCTCTTTCCCAATCTGTTCATAAACCAAAATCACCTGTTGATGCTATAACTATGGCTATTAAAGAAGGTATAACTAGAGACAAGACAACCAATCAGGGTAATGGACTCTGGGGTTTATTAGGAATCATTAAAGATAATAGTGGAAGTCTAAGTATTACATCTGGTTCTGCTTCATTATTGATACGCAATAATGAATCTAAATCATTTTCTAACATTCCTTTCATAGATAAAAATCATCAGGGTACAATTATTGATTTCCAAATTGATGTGAGTCAGGATATTGATATAAAAGCTGCTCTTGGTGGCTACCAACCTGTAAATTTATTTCTGGAAAATTTAGAAAATGATACAGGTGAACATTGTATTTTAATTAAGGATCATACATCTGGATCTGGGACAAGAATTGCCGGAGAAAAAATTCGTACATCCGTGATTAACATAATTAATATGGGTGCTTCACGAATTGTTCTAGATTTCTCAGAAATGGGACTTATTTCTTCCAGCTTTGCTGACGAATTTATTGGTAAACTTGTTGTTATATATGGCTTTTATGGATTTCAAAGTATTATTAGAATAAAAAATATGAATGAAGTATCTCAAGCTATTCTACATAGATCAGTAGCTCAAAGAATGATGAATAGTATTGAAAAAAAATAACTAAAATAAATAATTATTATCAATTTTAATTTAATGTAGAGACGTTCCATGGAACGTCTCTACATCATGGATATCGCATCTTTATAAAATTTGATATCACATCCATAAACCTGATGAATTATTCTTGTCATAATCCCATTTTAGAGGATTATTCATAATATATTCCCTAATATGATCCACAGATCCATCAGCACGAATAATTTTATCAAAAAATCGTTGTTGCCAAGCAAAATTAGGATAACCATTCATATTGCACCAACGGGTAACAGCAGCTTTATATGACCTAATAATTACACTCAATGAACCTGCTTTTGGGGACATTTTCGATAAATTCCTGTAAACATCTGTTTCATCAAAATCATCATCCGATGTTGTAGAATTATCATTCCCATCCGATTTTGTAGAGACGTTCCATGGAACGTCTCTACATTGGGTAACGTCTTTACTTGGGGAAATTTCTTTAGATTCAGGATTATCAATGACAATAATTCCGTGTACATGATTTGGCATAATCACATAAGCATCTATATATGTATTTTTAGAATGTTGAGGAATTTCAGCCCAAAATTTTTGTGCTATTTGACCAATTGTTGATAAATGAACTTGACCATTTACAACATCACCAAATAACCATTCACGTTCATAAGTGCATATCGTCACAAAATACCAACCGTTTTGTGAATAATCACGATTTGGTAATCTGGTTGATTCAACTCTATATTTATTTTTGAATAATGTCATGGTGTTATTTATATATGTGAAAAATTACGATTAATAAAAATGTGGGTTATGTAATATGAATAAATGACCCACAATATAACGAACAAATTACAAAATGTAAAAACGTTTTACCCAAAATGTAGAGACGTTCCATGGAACGTCTCTACAACATCAAACGTCTCTACATTTATTATTAGGAATTAATCAATTCCCTCAATCCGATTTTCAACCTCCTGATACAACTCTCTCAACCGGTCTAAATTCTCCTCACTCGTCTCCCAATAACCGCGTCCATTCATTTCCAACAAAGTAGAAACAATCTTGCGGAAAGAATGAGGATTGAGATTCATCAAACGTTTCTGCATTTCCTCATCTTTGATGAACGTCTCATTCGTGTCCTCATAAATCCAGTTATCCACAGCGCCAGCAGTCGCACTCCAACCAGTGGTATTTACCAACCGTTTAGAAAGTTCCCGCACACCTTCATAACCGTGAGATAACATCCCCTCATACCATTTGGGATTTAACAACTTCGTCCGCGCATCTAAACGCACAGTTTCCGATAGAGTTCTTACCTGTGCATTCGCAGTAGTTGTATCTGCAATGTAAGAAGAAGGTTTTTTCCCATCTGCACGCAGACTTGCTACTAACTTAGTAGGATCAGAGTCAAAATAATGGGAAACATCGGTTAAACTGATTTCCGAAGAATCCAGATTTTGGAAAGTTGCATCAGCAGTTTTCAAAGTTGTTTCAAAAATCTGCCGTGACTCATCCATCACACCTGGGTTATCAGAATTGAAAGAGAAAGATTTGCGCTTCAAATACATTTCCTGTAACTCAGCTTCACTGTCCCAAGTGCTATTTTCTACCGCTAAGTTAATATTAGAAGAATAAGAACCAGAAGCATTAGAGAAAACGCGAGTTGCAGCTTGACGCAGATTTATGCCCATGTCCTCCGCTTGTTTCAAAGCGTGCTTGCGGACAAAGTTCATTTCCAAGGGTTCATCAGCTTCTGCTGCCATTTTTACACCTTGGTCTAGCAAGTTCATTTGGTTAATGAACAAGTCGCGGAATACACCGGAACAATTGATCACTACATCAATTCTAGGACGACCCAATTCTGATAAAGGTATCAATTCCAACTTATTCACCCGTCCTAAAGCATCGGGAACTGGACGCACTCCCACCATCCACATAATTTGGGCGAGGGATTCGCCGTAGGTTTTGATGTTATCTGTACCCCAGAGGACACAGGCGATGGTTTCTGGCCAGTTGCCATCATTTTCTGACTTATTCCGCTCTAGCAGCCTATCCACGACGATTTTCGCCGATTGGACTGCGGCAGATGTGGGGATAGATTGGGGATCTAATGCGTGAATATTTTTACCTGTGGGTAATACGTCAGGATTACGGATAGGATCACCACCGGGACCGGGGAGAATATACTCACCTTCTAAACCTTGCAATAAACCACCAAGTTCGTTATCTGCACAAACTTGTTTTAAGCAAAATTCCAAATATTCAAACAGGGGTTTTAATGCAGAGGTGTCTACTTTGGTGTAACCTGATTGATGCAGTGATTCTACCCAAGGTTCTTTTCTACCCATGTTGAAGAAGTTCAACTTGGAAACCGCTATCACTCTACCTTCTGCGTCAATTTGTTCTTGAACTAAGGCTGTAACAGCCGCACGGGTAGCGAGGGTGATATCTTGTAATAATTGCACATCTGCCAAAATTCCGGCATCGTTGTTCTTGTAGATATCCTCAATGTTGCGACCGAGACTTTTGGCAATAATTCCCGGTAAACCTTGAATTTCTTCCTCTTGTCGATCTAAACTAGCTATATTGACCAGAGTAGCGATCGCTTCTTCGGCAGTGGGAGGTTTACCAATCACGTGCAGTCCACAAGGTAATAAGCGCGATTCAATCTCCATTAACCGACGATAAACGTTACCAACGATATTATCCCGTTCCTCCGAGGTCATATCCTTAGAATCGGTTTCAGGAATGTGAATATCCTTGTCTAAGTTGACAATACGGCACTTATCCATGATGGAATTGACAATGGAAACACCGCGTCCTGTGTCTTTCAAAGTTTGGTAAGAAGCAATTAACTCGCTAAGTTCCTTCAACCCTTTGTATAAACCAGCATTTTCCGCCGGTGGTGTTAGGTAAGAAATTGTTTCTGCATAACTGCGACGTTTGGCAATTGTAGCTTCACTGGGGTTATTAGCTGCGTAATAATACAGATTGGGAATTGAGCCAATTAGTTGATCTGGGTAACAATCACCAGACATTCCCATTTGCTTACCAGGCATAAATTCCAATGAGCCATGTGTCCCAAAGTGTAACACAGCATCAGCGCCCCAAATCCGTTCTAGATAGGTGTAATATGCTGCAAAACCGTGGTGGGGACTTGCGGAACGGGAGAATAACAACCGCATGGGGTCGCCTTCATAACCAAATGTTGGCTGCACACCAATAAACACATTACCAAATTGTTTCCCATAAATCAAGAGATTTTGGCCGTCGCTGTTCAAGTTTCCGGGAGGTGGTCCCCAGTTTTCTTCTAAGCGTTGGGAGTAGGGTGTCAGTGCTTCATATTCTGGCACAGACATTTTGTAAGCAATGTTGAGTTCAGGACTGTTGTATTGTGCTTGTGCGTCGTGGATGACTTGTTCTAGCAACTCTTGGGGGGTTTCGGGAATGTCCTGCACGTCGTAACCGTTGTTTCTCAGTCCTTTCATGACTTCATGAATAGAACCGAATACGTCTAAATATGCGGCTGTACCCACGTTACCTTTGTCAGGAGGGAAGCTGAAAACGGTAATAGCAACTTTTTTGTCTAGTTTGGGTTTACGGCGCAGATTTGCCCATTTTAATGCCCGTTGAGCGACTATTTCTACTCTATCTTGTAAAGCGATCGCTCTGCCTGTTGCCCCATCTTTACCTGATAGGATGATAGGCTCGATTGCGCCGTCTAGTTCGGGTATAGCAATCTGTAAAGCCACTTGAATGGGATGTAACCCCAAATCGCTATCTAGCCATTCTTCGGTGGTTTGGAAGACCAAGGGCAAGGCTACCATGTAAGGGCGATTTAACCGTTTTAATGCTTCAATGGCTTTAGGATGATCCTGTCTAGCCGGTCCACCGACTAAAGCGAAACCAGTTAAAGATACTACCGCATCTACTAACTGCATTTTGGTAATTGGTTCATAGAAGTAAGCTTCTATTGGTTTAGAGAAATCCAAACCACCGGCAAATACAGGTAGAACTCTTGCCCCTAATGATTCCAATTCCTGCACAATTGCCACATAATGGGCATCATCACCAGTAACGAGGTGAGTCCGTTGTAATACCAAACCTACGCATGGTGCAAGGGGATCTTTAAGGTGACTAGAAATGTCTTTGCGAGCAGAATACCAGTTAAGATATTCTCGCACATCCTCAAACATGGTTGGTGCTAAAGGATGCCAAATACCCATGTCTGGATAAACAACTGGAGCTTGATAGTCAGCAGCGACAAAGCTTTCTTTCTCTATGCCTTTTAGTACGTATTTATCAGCCAGCATCAGTAAAAAGTTTTCCAGGTTTTCCGCTGAACCACCTAGCCAATACTGAAAACTGAGCATGAAGTTTCTCGCGTCTTGTGCTTTTTCCATGGGGAGGAATTTCAGCACTTGGGGAAGTGTCCGCAATAACTTCAACATTCCGTCTTGGAAACCAGCGCCAGATTTCTCTTTGCGCTTTTTCATGAAGTTAGCAATTACGCTTTTAGATTGTCCTAACTGCGCCAAAGAGAAGCTACCCATTTTATTGAGGCGCATAACTTCGGGCATGGAGGGGAAGACAACGGATACATCTAGATTATCACGATGGGGTTCAACTGCGGCAACTACTTTCTGTGCTAGGTCTTCTATAAAAATTAGAGAAGCAATGAATATATTAGCACTAGCTATATCGCGTTGAAATTCTCCATAATTTTCAGAGTTGCGTAGTTCTTCAATCAAGTATCCACTGATTTCTATTGCTATGCTGGGATGATTAGCGTTAATTTCCCGTACCGCTTGCGATAATGCACTTTGGTATTGGGATTCTAGCACGACATAGACAACCTTGATTAATTTACGTCCCCGTAAATCGTCAGGTGCAATATGTCTAATAGTGGACTTGACTTGGGTAAACATTCAAATAAGCTCCTTTCAAGCGTGTTCTCATGAAGTTAGTCGCGGTATAACCGTTTGTAACTTCAATTATTTTCGGCAATAAGAGTTTTTTAGCAGAAAACTCGGATTCTGTGGGGGTTTTGTCCTATATCTGACATAGAATGATATAGAAAACAACACATTTATTAATAAATCTTAACAAAGAATGCAGGTTCTCTCACCTGTTTTTAAATTTTGTTTACATAGGGCTTGCTGTTATTTAACTATAAAGTCAATTAATAATGAGGTCAAATGGCGGATATTTTTATTAATTTATACTATGTCAACTTATAGTGTGCAAAACTCTACTAATAATGTATAGACTTTACTCTCTGAGTGTTGAAAAATGTTAATGTGGAAAAAATACAACATAAAATTGAATACCGTTTTGGAAAAGCAATTCGGCGAAGAAGGCGAGAGTTAGACTTGTCGCAAGAGCAGCTTGCAGAAAAATCTGGCCTTCATCGTAATTACATTTCAGGGATTGAATTGGGTACTCGTAATCCTTCCTTAAAAAATATAGAAAAGCTTGCTAAAGCATTGGGGATTTCAATTTCTGCTCTTTTTGCAGAATATAATATTGAAAACAATGAATAATGTTCTTGAG
>NZ_KE384634.1:378-709 GCF_000426905.1 Dolichospermum circinale AWQC131C | reverse complement strand
CAGAAGTGTTGAATGTTAAGAAAAGCCTGATAAAAATAGCCCAAAATATGTTAAATTTTGGGCGAAGGATTAAAATATTTTGATTAACCATGATCATAAACTCATTTCCCAAGATTGTCAAAAATATCCTGGAAGGACTACCCAAAAATGATTATCCTGTTTTAAACAGCCGTCTTTTTGTTGAGTGTTGGTTGGCTTATGCTCTGGATAATAGCTTAAGGAGTATGCGAGATTTATTTAAACGATTAAATAATACAGGTTTTGATGTAGATATTTCCACATTTTCCAAAGCCAACACTCATCGAAGTCAAGAAGTATTCCAGAAAATTTA
>NZ_KE384634.1:0-368 GCF_000426905.1 Dolichospermum circinale AWQC131C | reverse complement strand
TCAACAATTAAATAAATTAGTGCAGAATAAAGTCCACAAAAAGTTACATGATAAATATGCAATATGTCCAATTGATTCAACAATTATTACATTGACAAGTAAGTTGCGGCGTTGGTGAATGAAGGTATGATTTTTTCTCACGCAGAGGCGCGAAGGACGCAGAGAGTAAGAGTTTAAGAACTAGAATATTTGATTTTCATACCTCAATTCAGCAATGCCGTGCAAAAAGACAAATATTTTGTAGTGCGAATTAAAAATAATTGGAAACTAGAATTTGGCTCAGAAACTGGATTAATCAAAATCGGTTCATCGAAGGATGCTCCCGCTTACAGAGTGATTAATTTTTGTGATTTAGAAACGAAAACTGA
>NZ_KE384633.1:136380-154414 GCF_000426905.1 Dolichospermum circinale AWQC131C | reverse complement strand
CTTGAAATATGCTGAAGCAGTTGGTTTAACCCAATCTGCCGCAGTACCTGCTTAATTTTAATAGCGAATATTCAGAATTAAATTGATGTTTAATTCTGATATTGATTCTGCTTTTTTTAATTATCTATAGATTTGGAAATCAAAATTTCTCAAAGGATATTACAAAGAAGTATGAATCCTTAAAATATATTCACTGAAAAAATTGCCAGTGAATGTATTTGATGCCAGTTTACTATTTTATTTTCTGGAGAATTTCATGATTTCTTTAATGGCCAGAATCCGACAAGAGCATCAGTCAATAGCTGGAGAAGTTGCTAGACTAGCTCTGGAAACTAACGAGTTCTTGTCCGCTACCACAGCACAAAGACAAGCTCAAGCTCAAAAACAAGCTCAAGAATTGCTAGCATTCCACAAAGAACTGCAAGCAACAACTGAGCAGTTCTTATCAGACACAGCTAAAGCTAGATTTGCTCAAGCTCAAAAACAAGCTCAAGAATTGTTAGCATTCTATCAAGAACTGCAAGCAACAACTGAGCAGTTCTTATCAGAAACAACTAAAGCCAGATTTGCTCAAGCTCAAAAACAAGCTCAAGAATTGCTAGCATTCCACAAAGAACTGCAAGCAACAACTGAGCAGTTCTTATCAGAGACAGCTAAAGCCAGATTTGCTCAAGCTCAAAAACAAGCTCAAGAATTGTTAGCATTCTATCAAGAACTGCAAGCAACAACCGAGCAGTTCTTATCAGAAACAACTAAAGCCAGATTTGCTCAAGCTCAAAAACAAGCTCAAGAATTGCTAGAATTCCACAAAGAACTTCAAGCAACAACTGAGCAGTTCTTGTCAGAAACAACTAAGGCCAGATTTGCTCAAGCTAAAGAACAGAAGGAATCTCTGCTTAAGTTCCGTCAGGATTTGTTTGTAAGTATATTTGGTTAATCTATACTCTCAATAATTCTCTGAGAATAGGATTACATAACAAAACCCCTAATCTTACGGTTAGAAAACTAGTAAGATCAAGGGGTGATTAATAAAATTCAACAACAACAAGTTTTGGCTTCAAGTTAGGTAGTCTATATTTATACGTTGTTTTGTCAGGTAAAACAATTAGTTAGCATTAATACGGACATCCTATCTCACGAAACCAATGATATGATATTAGCGCGTAAATTTTAAAAAAGCATTATATCATTCTTTTTTCTAGCAATCTTAATTTTCTCTTAACTGTTTACCATATTCAACTTATGAGCATCACCAAGGTTAATCATAAAAGAGCCGTTCTTAGACTTCGTCCAGGTCAGTTTGTAGTTACACCTGCTATTGAGCGAGTAGTCATTCGGGCGCTGCGTTATCTCAGATCAGGGTTTCCTATTCATCTCCGCGGACCTGCAGGGACAGGAAAAACAACTTTGGGTATGCACTTGGCTAACTGTCTTGACAGACCAGTGATGTTACTGTTTGGAGATGACCAATTTAAAAGTTCCGATTTAATTGGTAGTGAATCCGGTTACACCCATAAAAAACTACTCGATAACTATATACACAGCGTTGTTAAGGTCGAGGATGAATTTAAGCAAAATTGGGTTGATTCTAGATTAACTTTAGCTTGTCGTGAAGGTTTTACCTTAGTATATGATGAGTTTAACCGTTCACGTCCTGAAGTTAATAACGTTCTACTATCAGCATTAGAAGAAAAAATTCTCAGTCTTCCTCCCAGCAGTAACCAACCAGAGTACCTGAGTGTTAATCCCCAATTTCGGGTAATTTTTACATCAAATCCAGAAGAATATTGCGGAGTTCACTCGACTCAGGATGCTTTAATGGATAGATTGGTTACCATTAATATGCCTGAGCCAGATGAGATCACTCAAACAGAAATATTAATTCAGAAAACAAACATAGGCCGAGAATCTGCTAACCTAATAGTTAGATTAGTTAAATCATTCCGTTTAGCCACCGGGGCAGAAAAAACTTCCGGTTTGCGGTCTTGTTTAATGATTGCTAAAATCTGTGCGGATCATGATATTCCTGCTTCCACAGAAGACTTAGATTTCCGAGAAATTGCTATAGACATTCTTTTTAACCGCGCTCAGTTGTCTATTAGCGAATCCACTGATATTTTCATGGGGTTACTTGAGCAATTCTCAGCCGAAGAAATCAAGGTACTGAATGACACCCATTTCCCTACCGATGAACTTTTGATTAACAATTCCCAGTTTATAACCCAAGAATTAGTTACTCAGCCAAATACAGAATTGGCAACTGATATTCCCCAGGAGTTACGCAAAACAGAACAAAATTAGGGTGTTAACCTTATGCAAGAATAGGGTTTTCACTCATATCTTGTGTAAGTCCTGTTCCTTGTAAAAATTAAGTTTGCAACTACCTGGTTAAGCAAAAAAGTGAAGGATGAACGGGAATTCAAAAAGCCTTAAACATAGAGCGCGACATGAGCGTAAAAGCTCTATGTTCTTTGCATAAAAATTTTTAGCTTGCAAAGTCAATCGTGTTTATACCATTCAAGAGTTTAATCATTTGTGAATTCTAACCCAACACTGCCTACACGTCATCAAACAAACTCAAGTCGAACTATTAATACATCTACCCAAGGTTCGACTTTAGCGGACATTCTCGAAAGGGTTTTAGATAAAGGGATTGTAATTGCTGGAGATATTTCTATATCTATCGCGTCCACCGAACTTATAAATATTCGGATTCGCTTGTTGATTTCCTCCGTGGATAAAGCCAAGGAAATGGGCATCAATTGGTGGGAAAACGATCCTTATCTGAGCGCTAAGGCTCAAGGTTTGGTTGCAGAAAATGAACAACTTCGGAATCGTTTAGAAACTCTAGAATCCAAACTAAATTTGCTAACATCTTCTAGTAGTGTCAAAGAGGAAATTCCCCTACCAACAGACACTAACGATGATTTTTATCAAGAGAAAGAAGATAATCTATCACCTTTAGATGCACCGATTGAAGTTCTAGATTTTCAATCTCAAACTAGTCAAGAAGATTCATCACCTGTAGATACACAAGTGGAAATTGTGGATTTCCAAGTTGAAGAGAATCAAGAAACTCCATCATCTTCAAACCCAACCATAGAAATTACAGATTTCCAATCAGAAACTAGTGAAGAAACTTCACCGATAGATATCCAAGTTGAAAGTAATCAAGAAACTCCATTATCTTTAAACCCAACCATAGAAATTACAGATTTTCAACCGGAAACTAGTGAAGAAACTTCAGCGATAGAACCAACGATTGACCTTTAACCTCAACTTAAAATGTAGGAGTTATGAGTTATCCACATCTAAATTAATCACATCTGACACTTTTAAAACTTTAATAGTCAACTTGTATCAAAGACATTTAAAACTTTAGGTTGCATCATCAAAATGCTTTCCACTCCAGCTGATAACTTCGATGAGTCACTGACTACCGTTTCTAAATCTAAGAATGAAGCCGGTTTAGCCCCTTTGCTTTTGACTGTATTAGAATTGCTACGTCAGTTGATGGAAGCTCAAGTAATTCGGCGTATGGAAGATAATTTACTCAGTGAATCTGAATTAGAACGGGCAGCAGACAGTATTCAAAAGTTAGAAGAACAAATATTACATTTGTGTGAGACTTTTGAAGTTGACCCAGCAGAGTTGAATATAAATTTGGGGGATTTTGGTACTCTTTTACCACAATCTGGCTCTTATTATCCAGGAGAAACTGGTAGTCGTCCTTCCGTACTGGAATTATTAGATCGGCTTTTAAATACGGGAGTTGTTCTAGACGGTGAGATAGATCTAGGTCTAGCTCAACTTGATCTTATTCACGCTAAATTACGATTAGTTCTGACATCAAAACCAATTTAATACCAGTTTATCAGTTCTAATTTTGGGTTTAATTTATTTAAAACTTATGAACACAGATTTGGCTCATAAAAATTTTGGTCTTTATTTGTATGGCATTTTCCCAGACACAATTCCTGAAACTCTTGAGATTAAAGGATTGGATGGAAAATCTGTTCATAGCCAAGTAGTTGATGGGTTTACTTTTTTATATTCACAGGCCTGTCAAGAAAAATATTTGGCTTCTCGCCGTAACTTGTTAGCTCATGAAAGAGTTTTAGAACAAACAATGCATGAAGGTTTTCATGTTCTTTTGCCTTTGCGGTTTGGATTAGTTGTTAAAGATTGGGAAACAATCATGAGCCAACTAATTAATCCTCATAAAGAACAATTACATAAATTGTTTGAAAAATTGGCAGGACAAAGAGAGGTAAGCATTAAAATTCTCTGGGATGCTAAGGCTGAATTGCAAGCCATGATGGAGTCTAATCATGATTTGAGGCAGCAGCGCGACAACATGGAAGGTAAAAAGCTAAGTATGGAGGAAGTTATTCAAATAGGACAATTAATTGAAAGTAATTTGCAAGCCCGCAAACAAGCTGTAATTGAAGTCTTCACCAGAGAGCTAAATCCTTTAGCTCAAGAAATTGTAGTTAGTGAACCAATGACGGAAGAAATGATTTATAATGCAGCCTTTTTGATTCCCTGGGATAGCGAACCTCTCTTTAGCGAACGCGTTGAATCAATTGATCAAAAATTTGGGAATCGCTTACGTATTCGCTACAATAATTTTACTGCCCCTTATACATTTGCCTTGCTTGATTCATAGGAGTTATTACGATGCTGACTCAACTTTTACTATTACCAATTATGGGTCCACTTAATGGAGTTGTCTGGATTGCAGAGCAAATCCAAGAACGGACTAATACTGAATTTGATGCTCAAGAAAATTTGCATAAACAATTATTAAGTTTACAACTTTCTTTCGACATTGGCGAAATTTCTGAAGAGGAGTTTGAAATTCAAGAAGAAGAGATTCTTTTAAAAATTCAAGCTTTGGAAGAGGAAGCACGCTTGGAACTAGAAGCTGAACAAGAGGAGGCACGTTTGGAACTAGAAGCTGAACAAGAGCAAGCACGTTTGGAACTAGAAGCTGAACAAGAGGAACTGGAAAATCAACCTCAACTTACACCAAAAATTGACACATATAGGCATCTTGTTAAACTATAGGTAACGGGAAATATTTATTCCCCTCTGCCGGATTTAACCATCTCAAGATACGGTAATTACGAATTGCGAATTATACTATAACTAGTAAAATATTCAAGTAACGTTTAAGGTGATCATAAAAAAACCCGCATTAGCGGGTAAAATCTGGAAGATATGTTCATATTTTGCCAAATACATCAAGACTTCGGATCTTAGTATTCAATCTCAAAAGTTTGGTAATTATTCGATTCGACAAAGGAGTTCGGACTGACTATGTTTTGACTAGCAGGACTAGACTGAGGTTGACGCAATTTTTTAATTGTTTTCTCCGTATCCTCTATCTGGCTATTAAGGACATCCAAACGCTGTTGCAGTACAGTAGTCCGCTCCTTGATGTAACATAGTTCTCTCTGAATACGTTGCTTTTCCGTCACCATTTTATAAAGCTCTAATTGACTTGAAGCATCAGATTGATTTTTGGGCATCGTACTAACTTTAGCTCTGATAATACTGGGATTGCGAACATTTCTCATGAAAAATACCTGAATATTTCCTAGCATTATAACTAAGTTTTTGTTATTGTAAATCCCTAAATTATCCAGGTATAGATGAAAAAGTTTATTCGGTATGGCAATGAATATGAATCTTAGGTAATTAATACCAGCAAATATTTTTATCTAGGTAAAATACATGAAATTAGAAAATTTCTACACTTATGCTTTTTTAGAAATACCCAGATTTCCCCTGGTTTTACCACAAGGTGCTGCTAGTCAAGTAATACTGATTAATGGTTCGGGAATGTCGGCTATTGTCGAGCCAGGAATATCCTTGGAATCATTTCAAAATAATGATGAAAAAATTATCCAAATGGCTTTATCTCATGATCGAGTGATTTGTGAACTTTTTCAACAGGTTACAGTTTTACCCTTGCGTTTTGGAACTTGTTTTACTTCCACAAACAACTTACTAAATTATCTAGAACTCCATAGACAAGAATATCAAGAGAAACTAGAAAAAATTAATGGTAAAATTGAATTTACTTTAAAATTAATTCCGCAGACCATGGAAGAACCAGCACCTCTGGAAAGAGGAGGTAGAGATTATTTTCTAGCCAAAAAACAACGCTATCAAGACCAGAATAACTTTAGAATTGCTCAAGCCGCAGAAAAACAAAATCTGATTGATTCAATTAGTAAAGTAAATCAATTACCATTTGTTATTCAGGAAAAAGAAGAAGAAGTAAATATTTACCTGTTAGTTAAGTCTGAAGATAAAACTTTACTTTTAGAACAATTCTTAAATTGGCAAAAAGCCTGTCCACGTTGGGATTTACTGTTGGGAGAGCCGCTTCCACCCTACCACTTTATTTAATGATTATTTATTAGTATTCTCGTAATTTATTAAGTTTAATATGAACCAGTACGACTCATTTCATTTAATCATGTTTAGTGGTAAGGGTGGAGTTGGCAAAACTACCACTTCTTGCACTTTTGCTCGTTATTGGGCCAAACAGTTCCCAGAAGAAACAATTTTGTTACTTTCTACAGACCCGGCACATTCTTTAGGAGATGTGTTACTGACAGAAGTTAAAGATTATGCTTCACCATTACCAGATTTGCCTAATTTAAGTGTTCAGTCCTTAGATGCTGAAAAACTACTATTAGAATTTAAGGCCAAATATAGCAAATTTTTAGAACTACTGGTTGAGCGAGGAAGTCTAGCAGACGGACAAGATTTAGCCCCAGTTTGGGATTTGGACTGGCCTGGTTTAAACGAATTAATGGGATTACTAGAAATCCAACGTCTACTATCTGAAAAAAAAGTAGACCGCATAGTAGTGGATATGGCCCCTTCTGGTCATACATTAAACCTGTTGCGATTGGAAGACTTTTTAGATGTGATTTTAAACTCATTAGAGTTATTCCAAAAAAAGCATCAGGTGATCACAGAAACTTTAACCGGACGTTATACTCTCGATGAAGTTGATGACTTTTTAGCTGATCTGAAATTTCAATTAGCAGAAGGTAGACGACTGCTACAAGATGATCAATTCACAGGTTGTATAGTTGTTGCTGTCTCTGAACCTATGTGTTTTGCCGAAACTGAGCGATTTATCGCCAGTTTAAAAAAACTAAATGTTCCCTATGGAGGAATGGTAATAAATCGAATTGTCAGTGATTCATCTATAGAGCCAGATCGCTATGCCGAACAGCAAAACTTTATCAATAAATTCTTAAAAATTTCTCAAAATAAACCTGTTTTTACAGTACCACAACAGCAATTCGCACCATTAGGAGGGTTAGCATTAGATAATCTAGCAGCAGAAATTCAATATATTGATCATGTGGAACTCGCTGCTCCACCACCAATTCAATGGCCGACTAAAATTACACCTAGCTTTGCTGACTTTGTAGCCGAAGGCTGTCAATTGATTGTTGTTGGTGGCAAAGGAGGAGTTGGTAAAACTACAGTGTCAGCAGCCATGGCCTGGGCGCTGGCTAATCGTTACCCTAACAAAAAAATTCGCGTCATTTCTATAGATCCTGCTCATTCCTTGGGAGATGCTTTTGGTGAAAAATTAGAACATGAACCAAAATTATTAGCTCCTAATTTAACTGGACAGGAAATTAATGCTGAGAAAATATTAGATCAATTTCGTGCAGATTACCTTTGGGAATTGGCGGATATGATTAGTGGTGAAGGAACAGAAGCAGACTCAACAATAAATATTGCCTATCTTCCAGAAGCTTGGCGGCAAATTATGTCTCAAGCTTTACCAGGTATTGATGAGATGCTATCCCTAATCACCATTATGGATTTATTAGACAGCAACGAGCAAGATTTGATTATTCTAGATACAGCACCCACAGGTCATCTTCTGCAATTTTTGTCAATGCCAACTGCATTAGGAGATTGGTTATCTTGGATATTTAAGCTGTGGATGAAATATCAGGATGTTTTGGGTCGAGTTGATTTCATTGGGCGATTGCGAGGTCTGCGCCAACAAGTTGTTGAAGCTCAAAAGAAATTAAAAAATCCAAAGCACACCCAATTTGTGGGTGTCATTCAGGCAGAAGCAGCAATTATAGCTGAACACATCCGCTTAACAGAATCTCTCAAAACTAGAGGAATTCAACAGCGTTATGTGGTACAGAACCGCTACGCTCAAGATGTAGAAATTGAGGGCAGTTTGTTTCCCCAGCAAACAATTATTCGCTTACCTAACTTACCCAGATCTGTCGAACCCATTGCCAGAATTAAAGCAGCCGCCAATCTTTTATTTTAAGTCTAAGACTTACCCATAAGTCGTGGAATAATTAATGAACCACGTTCACACAGGGTGCTGAGGGCATAGGCACTTAGAAAAAGAAAAAAAGAGGGTTTAGGGAAAGATATTTTGCGTAATTCTTTAAGTGGATAATATAGTTAAGAAAAAATGGTCTTTTAAAAGTCAATTTTTGGAGGAATGTGATGAGTGAAAATTTATTCAAGGGGTTTGAGCAGTTATTAGAACTGGTAAAAACTCTCGAAGAGAAAGCAGAAAATGGAGAAATCAAAACCAATGTCCAGTTTAACTCCCGTCCATTAAGCAGTATTCCCAGAACAGGAAATATCCCCCGTAGCAGTAATATGGGGGGTAATATGGGCAGTATGGGTAATGATGTGGGTACAAGTCGCATGAATACCCAATCACCTCCGGCTTCTAGTGCAGGTCCGGCCGATGTAGTTGTTCCTCCCGATCCTACTTCAGGTATTGCTCTTAAAGATATCGGTGGACTGAGCGAAATTCTTAAAGAACTCAAAGAACTGGTTGCTATTCCTTTAAAACGCCCTGACTTACTAGCTAAATTGGGATTAGAACCCACCCATGGGGTATTATTAGTTGGTCCTCCAGGGACAGGTAAAACTCTCACAGCCCGGGCTTTGGCTGAAGAACTGGGCGTTAACTACATTGCTATTGTTGGTCCTGAGGTCATCAGTAAATATTATGGCGAAGCGGAACAAAAATTGCGCGGTATTTTTGAAAAAGCCGCCAAAAATGCGCCCTGTATTATTTTTATTGATGAAATTGATAGCCTCGCCCCAGACCGCAGTGCGGTAGAAGGGGAAGTTGAAAAGCGCCTCGTTGCCCAATTATTAGGCTTAATGGATGGTTTTTCCCATAGCCCAGGGGTGATTGTTCTGGCGGCTACTAACCGCCCTGACCACCTTGACCCAGCCCTGCGAAGACCAGGACGATTTGATAGGGAAGTCCAGTTTCGCATTCCCGATATCAACGGCCGTAAAGAAATTCTGCAAATTCTCACCCGTTCTATGCCTTTGGATAACACCGTTGACCTCGATTTTATCGCCGAACGGGCGGTGGGATTTGTGGGGGCTGATTTGAAGGCCGTTTGTCAAAAGGCGGCTTATAGCGCCCTCCGTCGTCAAGTTCCTTCTATAGAGGTGCAAGCTCCAGAAAACATGACGGTTACTCAAACTGATTTTTTACAGGGACTAAAGGAAATCAAACCGGCTGTACTTCGCAGTGTAGAGGTGGAAGTTCCCCAAGTTGCTTGGGATGATATTGGTGGTTTAGAGAATATTAAGCAAACCCTGCGAGAATCTGTAGAAGGGGCGCTACTTTATCCAGAACTTTACCTACAAACTAAGGCTATTGCTCCCAAGGGGATTTTACTATGGGGTCCTCCGGGAACTGGTAAAACTTTATTAGCTAAGGCTGTGGCTTCCCAGGCCAGAGCTAATTTTATTGGTGTCAATGGACCGGAATTATTGACCCGTTGGGTGGGTGCGAGTGAACAAGCGGTACGGGAATTATTTGCTAAGGCTCGACAAGCAGAACCCTGTGTGATATTCATTGATGAAATTGATACCTTAGCTCCGGCAAGGGGAAGTTACAGCGGTGATTCTGGCGTGAGTAACCGGGTAGTAGGGCAATTATTAACCGAATTGGATGGTGTAGAGGCGGGTGCAAGTATTCTGGTTATTGGGGCTACAAACCGTCCTGATGCTCTGGATTCAGCGTTATTACGGGCAGGTAGGTTAGATTTACAACTTAAAGTAGATTTGCCTGATTTAGCTAGTCGTTTAGATATTTTGCAGGTCTATACTGAGGGACGACCATTGTTAGATGTGAATTTAACATATTGGTCTGAAGTCACAGAAGGTTGGAATGGCGCTGATTTAGTATTGCTGTGTAATCAAGCTGCTGTGGAAGCTATTCGCCGTTTCCGAGCGCAAGGACAGACAGATCCTGCTGATATCAGAATTACTAATGATGATTTTGAATATTCTCATCAGGTTTTAGTCAGTCAACGTCATGCTTAGTTAGATTTTCGCTGTTACCCCTGGCTGCAAGGAATTTGTCCGGGGGTCACAAAGCATAGAAAAGTAAGTGCAATGGCCATACTACTGGTAATTGTTTTTAGCCTCGCTACAACTGGATACAATTGTTATGAGTTGATTAGGACTTACGCAAAATATTCCTCAAAACCTTATTTCTCTGTTTCCTCTGCGTCGGCGTTTGGGTTCGTTATTCCGTGACTTGTGCATAAGTCCTATTTGTGTCGAACCAAGGGATGGATTGACCTACCATCCTTATATGGTAAGGGTTTTAAAAACTTATGGTTTAGGTTAGCATAATAAGTAACGAAGAGCCTTATAATATTTTAATCTGATAAAATTTTTGATGAATAAAGATTTAGTGTAAAATCCAATAGATATGGTTTTTTGTTTGCAGGTATAATTAATGCACCCGTTTGAAAAAGTTTTATCAGTATCGAAAGAGAAAATTGAACTTGAATTAAAATATATAAATGAAATTAACTGGGCTGATTTTTGGTTAAACCCAAGACGTTTAAGGGGCAGTGATTTTTTAATGCGCTGGTCTCAGGGTGTTTGGAGTGAAAAACGCTTAACTGATGCTATTAATCAAACTAATCAGTTTTATGCAATTCCTTATGGACCAAGTGGAACAGCCCCTACAAATGACGTAAGAGCATTTGAACTTTATTTTGAAAGACTGGAATCTGCTGGACTTGGGAAGATAAAACGTCCTGATTTATTGATTTTTAAGATAGAAGAAAAATCCTATGTTGATGGTTTCTTAAAAGATATTGGTGGCAGTACAGAATTGCCTTTTATAGTTGAAAATGAACTGCAACCTCTGATTAGGAAATCACTTATAGCAGTTGAATGTGAAAATTCACTTTGGGTTGCCGAAAAAATGCCAGATTATAAAAAAGAAATGAAACCTCAAAAAAGACTTGGAGGTAAAATTGGATTTTCCAAAAGTGCTGTTTTACCAACAGTCATCATCAAAGAAGAAGACCGGATTCCCTTAAATAGATGGCAAATAGAAAATAATATTCCTATCCACATCTGGCACGTTTTCTTTGATAAAGCTTACGGGTTATCTCTTGATCATGCTGAATACCTTGTAAAAGAAGGTTTAATTGAGCCAACAATTCAAACTTTTCAAGCTCCGGGTGGAGCAACAACGAAAAAAGCTATTTATAAATTTTATTACCATTATGCTTATCCTCTGGGAATTTCTACAGAACAACCCACTTTAATACCTGATTATATTGAAGATAAAAATGGACATATTTTGCCTTATGTCAAATTTGTAGGAGGCTCACTTCAGATTAACCAAGATGCTTTAAAAATTCTCAATAACCTTTAATAAATTATGATTCATCAAAAACTACCTAATAATTGGCAAGAAAGGGAAAAATTACGTAATAAAGGTCAATTCTGGACACCAGAATGGGTGACAAAAGCAATGGTTGCGTATATAGCACAAGACACAAATTTGATTTTTGATCCTGCTGCTGGTAAAGGAGCTTTTTTAAATGCCTTATTACAAATAAATCCCTCTATTAATTATTATGGAATTGATATAGACGAATATATTTTAAAAGATGAAATTTATCAAAAAAATAATTGCTTTGTAGAATTACGTGATTTCATCAAAAATCCTCCACAGAAAAAGTTTAACGCAATCATAGCTAATCCACCTTACATTAGACATCACCGCATTGATGAAAAGATGAAACAATTTCTCAGAGAGCTTTTTATAAGTGTTACAGGTTTTACAATTGATGGTAGAGCAGGTTATCATATTTACTTTTTTGTCCAAGCGTTAAATTTACTTAATAAAAATGGAAGACTAACTTTTATTATGCCTGCTGATACTTGTGAAGGAATTTTTGCCCAAAAACTTTGGCAATGGATTACTAAAAATTATTGTCTTGAATGCGTTGTTACATTTCATGAAAATGCAACACCTTTCCCAAAGGTTGATACCAATGCGATTATCTTTTTTATCAAGAAATCTGAACCTATCCAGACAATTAAATGGATAAAGGCAAATGAAGCTAATGACGAACTTTTTAACTATGTTAAATCTGATTTTCAAGATACAAATTATATCACCCTGGAAATTAATAATCGAGATTTAACAGAAGCATTAGCAACAGGTTTATCAAGACCAAAACAAAATAATTGTGATGTTAAATATCACCTCAATGACTTTGCAAAAGTAATCCGAGGTATTGCTACAGGAGCAAATGACTTCTTTTTTCTAACAATACAGCAGGTAAAAGAATTGGCAATTCCCCAAGAATTTCTTAAACTTGCAATTGGCCGGACAAAAGATGTAATAGGAGATAAACTAACGATTGAAGATATCAAAAAATTACAAGAAAATAATCGGCCAACAATTTTACTTTCGATAAATAGTGAGAATAATATTCCCGAACCAGTTACTAACTATCTTAAAAAAGGTGAAAAATTAGGTCTTCCTAACCGTCCTTTGCTGAAACAACGTAAATATTGGTATAGAATAGAATATAGAGAAGTGCCACCGATATTATTTGCTTATCTTGGTAGACGAAATTCTAGATTTATTAAAAATGAGGCTGGTGTTGTGCCATTAACAAGTTTTTTGTGCATTTATCCTATTTATTCTGATGAATTATATATTACTAATCTGTGTCAGGCTTTAAATGAGCCTGAGACCATTGAAAATCTCAGACTGGTAGGTAAAAGCTATGGTTCTGGAGCAATCAAAGTTGAGCCTCGTAACCTTGATAAAGTTTCCATACCAGAACATATAGTAGACAAATATAATTTAAACCGACAAAAATCTGAAAGCAAAACTCAGCAACTGGAACTATTTTGATAGTTGAACTCTATGACAATCTAATTGTCATAGCTAAATTATGATTACTGATTACATTTACTGCCATCAGACTATCAAAAAATCCAAAAGTTTAACACAATTTATCAAGATTTACTGGCAGATTTTACTGATTATGACCAAGTTGGGCTTTAGCCTGTTGCCACAGGGCATCTAATTCTTCTAAACTATAATCTGTCAACGGACGTTCAATTACATCTTCCATTTTTTGCAATCGTTGAATAAATCGCTGACTTGTCCCTTGTAAACCCGCACTAGGATCAAGTTTATGCCATCTGGCAACTTGAATAATGGCAAATAGTAAATCACCTAATTCGGATTCTTGTCTTGCTTTGGTTTCTTCAGCTAAAGCCTGTTGAAATTCCCCCAACTCTTCATGAAATTTGCCCCAAACTTCATCTATATTATTCCACTCAAAACCAACTTTAGCAGCTTTTTCAGATATCTTCATGGCCGCATTTAAGGGGGGAAGGCTACGACGATAACGATTTAATTTATGACTGAGTTTTTGCTCTTCTACAGTTTCTCCTTTTTCTGCTGCTTTAATCATTTCCCAATTTTGGTGTACCTCTTCTATACTTGCTACAGTCACATCGGCAAATACATGAGGATGACGACGGATTAACTTTTGAGAAATACCCTCAGCTACTTCTTGCAAAGAAAAATCACCCGCTTCACTGGCAATTTGTGCCTGTAATACTACTTGTAATAATAAATCACCTAATTCTTCAGCAATAGCCTGTTTATCCCCAGTTTGAATCGCGTCTACTACCTCATAAGCCTCTTCAATTACATAGGGAGTTAGACTTGATGGGGTTTGTGCCAAGTCCCAGGGACAACCTTGAGGCGATAGCGAAGCGCTCCGTAGGAATCGCAATTTCGCAACTACATTTATTAACTCTTGTAATGCCGCTAAAGTCTGATTAACTTCCATATTTTTACCGCTTTTTGACACTGCGACGACTGGGGCTAACTTTACGTTTCTTAATTTTGCCACGAGGGAGTAAACCTTGAATACCCTGTTTTTGAAAGCGTTTATAACCGGAAACAGTCCAATCACTACAGGAATGGCTCATTGCACCGAGTTCGCAACCGAGAAATAGGGCAAAAAATTCTCCATAATATATATAGATGGTCTTCCCCACAGTTCCCCACACTTCCCCCCAGTTCCAAGCCACATTTCCCAACTTGGTGAAAATCATCACCAGCACAATGGCCACCAATGCCAAAAAAGTCGTCAGATACACCACTCTTAATGTTGTACCAATAATCGGACCGTGAGATAAAAAAGACCGATGGCGCAGACTTTTTTGATAAGGTAGCCAAATCCACCGCAGAACACCCCAACGCTGAAATTGACGGGAGTAAATATCCAAATCGGGACCAAACATCAGCCCCCCAAACATAAACCCACCCGCCACTAACAAAGTCATATTACTGCTGTGAGTGGAAATCAATGTTATACCCGCTACAACAGGCATAGACCAGATAGTAATGCGATCGTGCGTTTGACCAGAGGGCATCTTAGAAAATTAAAAATATCAAATTAACAGTAAAACCCTGAATTAGTATAGCTCAATCCCGTTCACATCAGCCTTTCCCAATCTCCAAAAAAAATTTTCTCAAAAGACTTGCAAAATTTTCAAAGGCTATGCTATATTAATTGAGTGAGAGAAACGGGCGGTTAGCTCAGTTGGTAGAGCGCCTGCCTTACAAGCAGGATGTCATCAGTTCGAGTCTGGTACTGCCCATTTATAAAAACACAATCCCGTTTTGATAGCAGTTTACAACTTGTTTGTGAACTGCTAAAACGTTTTGTAGCTAAATTTTCAATTTCATTGATTTTCACCCACCTTTGCTAACTTTCTACTGGAAACCCGCGCAGGTGGGTTTTTTTATGGCTGCTGTTTCTTATTTTTGCGCTTTTCTATATATCTTAGTAGAATTTTATGCAAGGGTTTTTACGCGTTTTAACTCTTTTTCTTGCACCTATTCATCTTCTATCCTCCTCAAGTCATTGATTTGTCACGGTGTTTATTCAGCAAGCCCTAGTTAGGTAATGCTTTTATTATTTCCCATTCTCTGGTTCAAGATTTAAACCGCGATAGATTTGTTGAATGGGGAAGCTGAGATTGATGCTTTTTAGTTCAATGGTGTCACCTTCTCCATAGTTAATAATCATCCATTGTCCTGCATCATTTTTGTGATACAAATCTATTTCCATCGCGGTGGAACTAACCAACAGGTAATCTTTCAAGACTGGGTTATTTTGATACATTCTGAATTTGCCGCCTCTGTCGTAGGCTTCGGTAGTTTTTGAGAGAACTTCAATGATTAAGCAGGGGTAGGTAATATATTGGGTTGTGGTTTTATCACGATCATCGCAGGTGACGCTAATATCGGGATAGGTGTAGTTATTTGTGCCAAGAATATTAACTCTCAGGTCAGAGTTACCTATTATGCAACTACTAGCGTCTAAATGGGTATCAACCATAGTCGCAAATCGAATTGCAATGCGGCTATGATTAACGCTACCGCCAGTCATGGCGTAAACTTGACCGTCGATCAGTTCGTGTTTTTCTAGTTGCTGTTCTTCCCAGGTGAAATATTCTTCTGGAGTGAGGTGAGGGGCGTTGTCTTTGGCTGCGATCATGGTTCGTTATCTCCTACGGTTTGCAGTTGCTTGGGGTCAGTTTGGATCTGGGTTAGTTGATTTAATTTTAACAATCTACACAAACAGTTTTTGGAGTAAGCCTTTTTTGAATTTTTCGGTTTGGCCGATTTGGCAGGTAAGGGTTTCGATTTTGGGATCAATTACGGTAATGTACTCTTTTTTTCTCTACTAAAGACCCCATTGCAATACTGTCATAGAATCTAATGGAACTACTTTTAGTTAAGAGATAATCAACAAAAATAACATTCGCTCTCCTTTAGGTAAAATGGTTTTAAAACTGAAGAAACCTATATTCCCTATTTCCTCAAATAATTATCAATAAAATCAGTAATTTCCTGATAAAAAACTTGCCCCTTTTCCCTACTGCTACTTGCAGTTACTAATAACCTTAAAGTTTCCACTAACGAACTGATAGCAGAATCAGAAACCAAATCAAAAAGCTGACCTAAATCATCTTGATTTTGTTGTCCATAAGCCAAAGCATTAATATAATTATTGCGAATTTGATTATTAATCACCACAATGGGATACCCTGCACGAATTAACAATAAATTCATTAATAATCTAGCCGTTCTGCCATTTCCATCTCGAAAAGGATGGATAGAAACAAAACGATAATGTGCCATTGTTGCATATTCTACAGGATGGAGGGTTAAAGTAGCATCGGAGTTGAGCCAATTTACAAAATCTGCCATTAATTGAGACAGTAAATAATGGGGAGGATAAAGATAATTTGTTCCTGCTGCCATTACATCCAGAGTCCGATAACAACCCGCCTCATCAGGGTTAATTTTCCTCAGAATCAGATTATGAATTTGTTTAATTTCCCATTCATTAATTACTGTATCTTTTTGGGCTAAACTCTCAATATAGTCTATCGCCTCTTTATGTCCAATCACCTCTAAATGTTCATCGAGAGTCTTGCCCCCAATTGTAATTCCTTTAGTTAACACTAACTCAGTTTCACTTTGAGTTAAAGTATTCCCTTCAATGGCATTAGAGTTATAAGTAAAGCGGACATCATACAGCTTTTTGAGTTCCGCAATTATTGTTGTGTCAAAGGGTCTAAAGTCATCCAGCCAAACTTTTAGCTTGTCTATTTGCTCTAATTTAAGTTGATAATTCATACTCACATATTTACTTATTAAAGCGGTTAAGGAAAAATCTTTTTTTTGACTTAAACCAATTACCTGTTGAATAAACTGCTCGTAAAGTTGAGAGGAAGATACTAGCATAGGGTAATGGGTAATGGGTAATTGGTGATGAAATCTCTACTTTCATCCTGTAAATCCTTAAATCCTGGACATCCTGATTCTGACAAAAAAATTTGGACAATGCTGTCAATTTCATCCAAAATTAGCTGACGCAAGAATGAGGGTTATAGTGTTGTTGACGGCAAAGTTATGGGTAAATTCACAAGCAGTTCACAAACAAGTTGTAAAGTGCTAAAACAGTTTGTGGCTAAATTTTCAATTTCATTGATTTTCAACCACCTTTGCTAAGTTTCCACTGGAAACCCGCGCAGGTGGGTTTTTTTATGGCTGCTGTCACCGAGATTTTTTCTGGCGCTTCCAGGTAAGCAGCACCTACTTTTAGCATCAATTATTTTTTTGTCAAGTTCTATTGACACTTTGTAAAGATATTGTTATATTAGTTTACATAAAGTAACAAACCCAAAAAAAAACATTATGTATACCACCAGTGATGAAAAAGGCATTCTTAACAACTATGCCAAAGAACCCAAACTTTACTACGCAGAATTTCCTACAAAAGCGCAACAAAGAACCTATGCCTTTCAAGGTGTAGTAGCAATATTATTTTTAACTTCTATAGTTCTAATTACCTTGGGGGTTAGCTAAAATTTCCCGCTTCGGTATTTGTATCTAATCGTCATTCAAATTTTCTCCTAATTAACCCTGGTCAGTTTCGCCAGGGTTTTTTATTGCCATTTCTTGCTTTACTGCTCACTTAAACGGGGATAACTGGCAAATGTTTTACCATAGCCTTGAATAAGTCGCGGTAATTGGTCGAGCAAAATTCGTTTTTTGGGATCAGAATTAGATGTGAGACTTTTAGGAATATGCCCTATTCCTTTGTAAGCATGAATA
>NZ_KE384633.1:115262-136331 GCF_000426905.1 Dolichospermum circinale AWQC131C | reverse complement strand
CTCTTGTGGTGCGGGCATCTTGCCCGCTAGATATGTACCTCATAACACCGGGAAGTGCTGTAAATGTGTGTTGTTCAGGGTTAATAATTTTTGGAACAAGAATATCAAGAGTAGTTTTGCCAGAAATATCCTCAACTAATATCTCAAAGTGCATATATTCACCTTGCGTCCAAATAGTCACTGTACCAAAGTCCACCCAGGGGCAAACCCTCAGAAACAAGATTATTTATCAGAGGATCTTCACTAGCCCGCTTAATTTTAGCAAATCCATCCTCACCCTTTTCTAATACCCAAACTTCTTCAGGTTCAAGAGCATCTACAAAATATGGTTGATGTGTTGTCACAAATATTTGTGACCCACCTTTCTGACCTCTAGTGTGTTCTCGAAATTCTCTGGCTAGGGTTTCTAAAAGTTTATGATAAAGTCCATTTTCCGGTTCTTCGATACACAAAAATGGTGGTGGTGAAGGGTCTTCTAACATCAGAAGATAGCCAAATACTTTGAGTGTACCATCTGACATTTGTTGAGAATAAAATGGGTCTTGAAATCCCTTGTCGTTGAAACGCAAAAGCAGTCTTCCATCTAGACTTGCGTAAGTGCTAATCTTATTGACACCGGGAATTTTATTCGCTATTTTTTCCAGTATGGATTGAAACTTTTTGGGATGTTCTCTTTCCATAAATTGAACTACATTACCTAAATTATCTCCATGAATATTCAAATGCTTTTGTGGTCCGGCTAGAGGTAAACTGCGGGCAGCATCTGGTGTAAAATAGCTTAAATACCACCCTTCAATAAATCTTCTAAACATAGAAATTCGGGGATGTTGTTTAAGTGAACCTAAAGTAGCAATTCCCAGTTTTCGCGGATCATCAAGTTCAACTACTTCGGTTTCTTTAGTTTCTTCTTCTGCTTCACCTCTTTGGATTTTATCCATTAAATCTGACACATCAAAATCATCTTGCTTACCTTGTTGTTCACCTTTCCATGCGATTCCTCTGCCTTCATTGAGAATTAAAAAAGAAAAAGGTTGTCCCTTACTTTGTCCTATTCTGCGTTGTCTCAGTCTCTCTTTTTTTACATAAGGTCTTTGAAATGAGTCAATATCTATGGCTAATTCATAAGTAATTGGTCGGGCATTACCATCTTCTTTATAATAGATTTCAAACTCAATACTTCCCTGTTGTCCTTGAGAGAGAATTTTTTCAAACCCACCACGACCATGAGCATAACAAGCTTCTTCTACTCCATTTTTCAAGCAATCAGCAAGAAAGCCAAAAATGTCAAAAATCGTGCTTTTTCCCACGCCATTCTTACCAATAACCGCTGTCATTGGTGTTAATGGCTTGGCACTTTGTGTATTCCACAATTTCCCCAAGGTAATATCACGAATAACTCTGTAATTTCTAACTCTAAAGCCTTCTATTCTAGACATTTAATTTGCTCTACTTTGATTTTACTCACTAATTTTTTGAGGAATGAGATAAATTATTCCTGAAATAATTGTTAATATTACCGATATCCAAAAGGCAATTAAAATAGGAGTTTGCCAAGTTGGAGATAAGGGAGCAATTAGGAGAGATATGGCAATAATTTGACTAACTGTTTTCAGTTTACCCCAAATATTTGCACCGGTGATAGTAGTTTGATTAACTCGCCAACCTGCGATCGCTAATTCCCGTGCTAAAATTATAAAAACTGCCCAAGCTGGAATTTTTCCTAATTCTACTAACACTAATAATGGTGCAAGTACCAATAATTTATCTACCAAAGGATCAAGAAATTTACCTAATTCACTAATTTGGTTCAATTTTCTGGCCAAATATCCATCCAACCAATCAGTTAGAGCCGCAATTAAAAATATAGTTAAACATATCCATTTGGCTTGATTTGTAGGATTGTATAAACCGTAGAGTAAAAAAGGTATTCCCAGCAGTCGAGAAAAAGTAATCCAGTTAGGTAAAGTCATGAGAAAAATGTAATAACTCAGGAGTAAGGAGGAAGAATTAAAGACAGGGAGAAATAAAGAATTAGGAAGGAAATACAGGTGATCAAAACTGTATTTCATAATATCAGGAATAGCTATATATTCCTGATTTCCAACTTCCCTGTTAAAATCTTTCTACATCTGGGAATTTTTGAATAGGTACTTTTGCAGCTTCTCCACAAGTGCGAGGAGTAGGAAAAATCTTACCAGGATTTGCTAAATTTTGGGGATTAAAGACTTTTCTTACCCATTGCATTGTTTCCAAATCAGCTTCACTAAACATATCTGGCATATAGCATTTTTTATCAGCACCAATACCATGTTCACCAGAAATACTACCACCCACTTTTACGCATAATTTCAGAATTTCTCCTCCCAATTCTTCAACTTTTTCCAATTCTCCATGTACAGAATTATCAAATAAAATTAATGGGTGTAAATTACCATCTCCAGCGTGAAAAACATTAGCAATAGGATAACCATATTGATGACTTAACCGCTCAATTTCTTGGAGAACATAAGGTAATTGAGTGCGAGGAATTACACCATCTTGTACATAATAATCTGGGCTAATATGTCCCGCAGCGGCAAAAGCTGCTTTTCTACCTTTCCATAATTTTAATCTAGTTTCTGGGTCACTGGCGCTAGTCACATTTCGCGCTCCATTTTTTTGACAAATTTCTTTAAGTCGCTGTTTATTAGCAGAAACTTCGACTTCTAAACCATCAATTTCTACTAATAGAATAGCCGCAGCATCACGAGGGTAACAATTAGTGGCAACCACATCTTCTACAGCGTTAATACTAATATTATCCATCATTTCCATACCACCAGGAATAATGCCCGCGCTGATAATATCAGAAACCGTTGCAGCAGCAGCATCTACACTGGTAAAATCTGCTAATAAAACACAAATTGATTCCGCAGCTTTGAGAATTTTTAAAGTGATTTCTGTCGCAATTCCTAAAGTACCTTCTGAACCGACAAAGACACCTGTTAAATCATAACCTGGAGTTTCGGGAATTTGTCCACCAATATCAACAATTTCACCATTAGGAAGGACAATTTTTAAACCTAAAACATGATTTGTTGTTACACCGTATTTTAAACAATGTACCCCTCCTGAATTTTCGGCGATATTACCACCAATAGAACAAATAATTTGACTAGAAGGGTCTGGTGCAAAATAAAAACCAGCGCCGCTAACTGCTTGAGTTACCCAACTATTAATTACTCCGGGTTGGACAACTGCCCGTTGATTTTCTAAGTCTATTTTTAAGATTTGTCGCATTAATGAAGTGACAATTAAAACAGAATTTTCTGCTGGTAAAGCGCCACCAGATAAACCTGTTCCTGAACCTCTAGCAATAAAGGGAACGGAAAATTGATTGCAAATTTTGACGATTTCTGATACTTGTTCTGTGGTTCTTGGTAAGACTGCGACGGGGGGACATTGTTTATAGCTGGTCAAACCGTCACATTCATAGGTAAGGAGTTCTTCTTTGCGTTGTACTACACCTTTTTCTCCCAGGACTGCGACAAATTTTTTGATTATGGGTTTCCAGTTTATGGTTTGAGTTTTGGGTGATTCTTGGGTAAGCATAGAGTTTTTTATCTGTGGTAGATGTTGATGATAGCAAAATATTGATTTAACTGTCCATTATATCACAAATACGATGTTACATTAAAGTCTCCAATATCTTTTTACTCAGATGGTAATCGTTATTGATTAAGTAGATATTTTTTATGGTTTTGTGTATAATAGAAAATGGCACAATGATTAACAACAATTCAGATTCCATGGTTGTAGGATTCTATCTTGTACCAATTCGTTATACAAAGTGTTCTTGATTTACATAAAATTAGCTGATTAAATATTAAGAGAATATTCTTTCGGGGTTGATAAAGTCAAGATTCAGTCATATCAATTTTGGATTTTAGATTTTAGATTGACCTTAGATTGACCCTACATTTATATGAAGTTTAACAACTAAAAATTAAAGTCGGTTTCAGATAGGTATGAATAGTTATCTGAAACCTATTGTTAAGGTTGATCAGGTTTCCAGAAATTGAATAATTAGCAATTAATTTTAGACATCTGGAATATATCCCATTTTTTCCAAGTAGTGTATTACCTTAACAACGCTTTCATCAATACTTTCCTGTTCTGTATTACAAATAATTTCTGGATTTATAGGTTCTTCGTAGGGGTCATCAATACCTGTAAATCCTTTAATTTTTCCAGATCTAGCTTTGGCGTATAAACCTTTAACGTCCCTGTCTTCACAGGTTTCTAAAGATGCTTTCACATAAACTTCCACAAAATTTTCTGTCATCTGTCTTACTTTTTCTCTCGTTTCTCTATAGGGACTAATAGCAGAAACAATGGCAATTACCTGATAACGACTTAACAGACTGGCCACAAATCCAATGCGATGAACATTAATATCCCGGTCTTCTTTGCTGAAACCTAAACCTTGGGAAAGATGAGTTCTCACCACATCCCCATCTAAAACTTCTACCCGACAACATCGTTTTTTTAACTCCAATTCTACCCCCTGAGAAATAGTGGTTTTACCAGCACCACTTAACCCTGTAAACCATAAGGTTAATCCAGAATATTTCATGTTAATTTCCTTGTTATTTTTTGAATGAACCCGATATTTAAGAATCAAAACTTAATACAAGACTGATACTTAAATTTGATTAGCGTTAAAAAACTTTATACATTTCCCTTACTCTCTACTCCCCACCTCCTGTCTCCTTTTATATAATACCTGTGCCATGCCATTAAGAGGATGTTTTAAATGATATTTAATCGTTTAACCTGATTCTGGGTATTATGAACTCGATGGAGAACTTTTTTAGCTTCTTCCTGTTCTGGGAGACGTTACCAAAACCGGCAAAACCAGCCCTAACATATCCACACATTGCTACACTGCGTGGAGGACCACCGGATTTGGCTGATGGAAACTCTTCTGCTATCAATTCCCATTCCATGTCAAGTTACTAGGGTATGCTTTACTCATCTGCTCACAAGGTGCTATTATCTACAAATTCCAGCATATACTTTGTGAGCCTTCTTACAACAGCCTCCCACTTTTAAAACATCCTCTCAGTGAACTGATGCAAAATAAAGGCTTCGGAATCCACTTGTGTGTAAGAAGCATTCTAATAGTGTTATAATCTTTAATCCGGGCTGTCTGTAGTTTTTGCTACTATATCAGCCCCCTTTTCATCCTCTTTTTTTATAGTTTTGGGTCAGTTTGATAGAGCGGACTGGTGGAGGTTCAGACAGTGGTGGAAAATGAGAGTATAGAACAAATTCATGCCCAGGATGTTTCCTGGCGGTTTTGGCCTGTTGTGCCAATTTATCCTTATGGTCAACGTCGCACTATTCGTCAAGAAGTTATTAAAGATACTATTTGGACTTTCGACCAATTACAGGGAATTTTTTATGTAGTTGTGCCAATTCGCATGACTGTAATTAAGCTAGAAAAGGGCGGTTTACTAGTTTATGCACCTGTTGCACCCACGGGAGAATGTACCCGATTACTAAATGAATTAGTCACAGAACACGGTGATATTAAGTATATTATATTGCCGACGATATCAGGAATAGAACATAAAGTATTTGTAGGTCCGTTTGCGCGACGCTTTCCCAATGCACAGATATTTGTTGCTCCGGGACAATGGAGTTTTCCCCTAAATTTGCCTTTGAGTTGGTTGGGTTTACCTGATAAACGCACTCGGATATTACCTGAAAATAGCCAGGAAGCCCCTTTTGCTGAGGATTTTGATTATGCAATCCTTGGACCTATTGATCTCGGTTTGGGTAAGTTTGCAGAGGTGGCTTTTTTCCATAAGCGATCGCACACGCTCTTAGTTACAGATACTATAGTTTCAGTACCAGCAGAACCACCAGCAATTGTCCAACTTGACCCCTATCCTTTATTATACCACGCCAAAGATCAAGCTTTTGACATGGTTTTAGATACCCCAGCCAATCGCCTCAAAGGGTGGCAGCGAGTAACATTATTTGCCTTGTACTTCAGTCCTAGTACGTTGAAAGTACCTACATGGAGTCAAATATGGCGGGATGCCCAAAAAGCCCCAGAAAGGTCTAAAAAGGCATATTTTGGGTTTTTTCCTTTCCAATGGCAGGAAAATTGGCAAGATTCTTTTGATATTTTGCGAGGGAATGGGCGGATATTTGTTGCGCCAATTTTACAACGTTTGATTTTAAATCGCGCACCCCAGGAAACTATCAATTGGGCTGATAAAGTTGCAAAATGGGATTTTCAATGGATTATTCCCTGTCATTTTGATGCTCCAATTAAATCAGAACCGCAACAATTTCGTCAAGCATTTGGGTTTTTAGAAACACAACCCCTTGGAGGTTTTGTTAGTAGTAATAGTTATCTTTTACCGGAGGATGATTTTAAATTGTTGAGAGATATTGATGCGGGTTTGAATAAGCTTGGTATTGTACCACCAGCGCGGGAGAAGGTGTAGAATGACAGGGTATTATTCAGTTTTTAAATTTAACAAATTTCTTAAAAACTCAGTGAAATTTTTAATAGCTGGAATTTCCGCTGTCTCAATACTAATCCAATCATCACGCATAATAGTTACCGTATTTGTCATACCTGGCCGAAGAACACTGGCCACTGTGGCAATTATAGCTTTTTGTTGATCAAAAGGTTTCCACTCTAACTTTTTCTTCCTCTCTTCCTGAGAAAATTTATCTATATATTCCTTTGCTCTTTGCATATATTCAGGATAAACTAAATCTCCACAATCACAAATTAAAGTATCTAAAACTCCTAGTTGAGAATTATCTGGTAATATATAAATTCCTGCTTTTGTTTCTAATTCTGGTGAACCTTCTGTAACATTACCACTTTGAGTAACTTCAGTTGGAAAATGAGGAAAATATTCTTTAAAACCTTTATGATACTCTTTTACCACTTTGTCAGGTGTATTGTTATCAGTATCAGCTACTATTGCAAAAGCGAAAAGAGTTGAAATATCAATATCAGATAATTTATCACTTAAATTCTGAATTAACTCACCTCCATTACCTACATATATAGCTATTGAGAAATTATCATTATATAATATCTGAGGCATATCAAGCCTATCATATAAATTTCCACCTTTAGGATAATTAGGGATAAATTTTCGCCAAAAATTATCTAGTTCTGACATCTTCCCATCAAATTTAGAAAAGCCTAATAATTTACACAATATCCTAGATACAAAAGCCTGATCATGGGGACCCTCCACACCAATTAAAACATATTTCCGACTCACCAACGCACCTCCTGACCTAATTCTTCTCTTAAACGTCTTAATCTATGTCCATCATGTCTAACTACTTTTGTTTTTTCTTCCTTTGGTTCTAAGCGATAAAGCACTAAATCTGAATCTGATTCAGTAACTTCTAATAAAGCATCAACAGCTTCCAGACTATGGGTAGTTGCAAATAATTGAACATCCATTTCTGTACACCATTTAACTAACCATTGAAAAGAATTTTGTAAGGCTTCTGTATGAATTGTTGACTCTAATTCATCAATTAAAAGAATACCACCTTTGACACTGGCTAGTTTAAGAGCTATATGTAATAAGCGACGAATACCATCACCAAAGGTGCTGACTGGTGCAAGTCCTAGTTTTTCATGTTGAATATATATATTAAATCGAGAACTGATAGATTCTGGAGGTAACAATATTTCTATATCAGAAATATTGTTATCAATCTGTTTTAATAATTTAATTACATCAGCTTTAAAATTTTGAAATGTTGCTTCTGAAAGTAATCGAAATTGACCAACTTCTGAACGATGAGATGATGGTGTTACTACAGATGTCTTGAGACTTGGTTCTCTCTTTCCAGATAATCTATAAAAACGTTCATCCTCCCATAGCAAAAAATCTGTAATAAAAGCAGGTGGTTCGCCAAATAAACTTAATTGATAACCATCATCTGCAAATACCTCTATTTTTAGCTTAATTCCTTTCTTAACTCTTGGTGTATCTTCATTTTCAATTTCTTCTTCGTTGCTAATATTTGTGATATTGCTTTCCTCAGATAACGATATTTGCTCCATTTCTTCATAGCTTGCTATTAACTTCTTTACAGAAAATAAACCAGTGCTAGAAATAAGAATAATAGGTTTATCAGGTTCTACAATGGATGCATAATTATGTGTAAATAACCACTTTATAGCATCCAGTAGACGAATACGATATACTCCAATATCCTGCTCTCGTTGATTTGCTGTACTCAGCCACACTTTAATATCCAGTGGGTGACAGTAGACAGATAATGCTTCTAGAACACTAGTTTTCCCTGAGTTGTTAATACCCACAAGTAGGTTAATACGTCCGAGATCCTTTAGTTCTAAGTCTCGAAGTCCTCTAAATTGATGAATTGTGACGGTTTCTAAATTTCTCATAGACTTATTTTAGCTCAAGCTGTATACCATAGATTATTGTTCTAAAAGTTGTCAATATATAACATACCATATTGACAATGTAAATACAGTAATCTATCATTTATTTTATGGATGTCTACTTTATTTTAAATGGTATTACCTTCGTCTAGAACGAGGAAAAAAGTCTAAATAACCTTAGTAAACATAATGGCATAACCTTTAAACAAGCAGCAGAGGCATTTTTTGATCCATTCATCAAAATAGTAGATGCTAGTCGCAATGATGAAGCCAGAGATGCCATCATTGGTTTAGATACCCGTTGGAATCTTTTATTTGTAGTCCATATCGAATTTGAAGATGATGTAATCAGAATTATTTCAGCCCGTAAAGCCACACGAAAGGAGCGAGAATATTATGAAGATTGAAACATTAAAACAACGCTTAGACAAAAATCGCCCCATGATTACGGTTACGCTAAGAATACCAGAAGATGTAGTAGAAGAATTGAAACAACTTGCACCCATACTTGGTTTTTCTGGTTATCAACCCTTGATTCGAGCATATATTGGACAGGGAATGAGAGCAGATTTAGAAAAGTTAGAAAATAATACAGTTAATGCTTTAATTGCTAGTTTAAAACGACATGGTGTGAGTGATGATATTATTCATGAAGCATTAAATGAAGTTGTTAATAAATAGAAAAACGTTTAAAATTTTCAGATTCTTCTATCGAGAAGGGAATTAAGCCAGTTACGCACTTCTCCTTAAGTCGGTGATCTGAATTTTTTAATTAGAATTTTTTAATTATTTTCTCCCTCAATGATCGCTTTTTCTTCTGGAGTTAATTTATATAGTTTATAAACGATTTCATCAATTAACCAATCACATTGTTTTAGTTGTTTTTTGATGGGTAGGAGTGTGTTTAAACTGGCTTGATATTCTTTGGCTAATGTTTCTTGTTCTTTTCTACCGCTGATATCAATTTTTAGTTTTTTCTTGTTTTTCTTGAGAATATCAATTAATTCGTCAAGGGTTAAATGGTTGTCTGCTTGTTTTTGTTTATAATAATCACCTAAATAATTTTGAATTTTAGATTTATTGGTAAGATTATCAATATCAGTACCGATTAATCTGGCTAACCATGTTAAAAAGCTTTTGATTTCTGTTTGTTTTTGTTTATTTAATTCTATCATTTGTTCGGCTAAATATACCAGTAAGTCATGAATTACGTCTGCTTCTTCTGGTTGTTGGTTAAGGTGGTGATCAATTTGGGTAAGTAGGATATTTGGGTTATGATTGATTTGATATTGTTGGTAAAGGTTAATTGTGTTTTCTAGATAAGTTTGACGTTTTTCTGCGGGAGTTGTGAAGGAGATTTTTGGAACTGGTATTCTTGACAAATAAATAACTTTAACTTCAGCAAAAGGCTTACCAACCATCTGAAAATTTTTCTTTTGATACCACCATTTAATATAAAAAGAATTTAATATTGATAACAAAAAATAATCAGAAAAAATACTATCTTGTTTTTTGAGAAGACAATGTACAGAATTTTGACAAATCCTCAAATCACAATCAATACTTGCAATAATTGAATCATCAGTACGTCGGACTATAATTTTTTGATTTCTAAATATACTTTCATTTCTTGGTTCAGCTAACCATACACCATATTTAACATAAATAAGCTCGTTTTGAGTGACATATTTTTGTATATCTCCACCTGTAATTAGTGGTTCAAAATCTGGTAGTAATTTATTTGATGTATATGGTTTTTCCTTGACAACTAACTGCGTTTGAGGTGGATTACCTTTTCCTTTTTGATATAATTTTGTACCTCCACATATATTAACTAATTCTTCTAATTTAATACATTGATTAATAGACTTGTTCAAAATACTAATTTCTTCCATATTTAAATAATAATCAATTACATAGCCTTCATTTAATAACCATTCAGATGTCAAACGAAAATATCTAGTAATGATTTCCTGATTTGCAAAATTTAAAACTTCTGTGTTTTTACAACTATTAACATCTTTAGAAGCTATTAAAGCAGCAGTTTCTACAATTGCATCTTGAAAAGCCGATCTAAATTCTGCTATCTTAATTAATTGTGTAGTTTGTAAAACTAATTTCCTAAAATCACAACCACTTTCTAAAGTCATCCATGTATTAGGAGTAATTAAGCCTATAGTACCAATTTGGAAAATTATATCTAATGAAAGTTCAATAAAAAATAGATAAATATCTTTGGAAATAACAGTATTACTAATATATTGTAATTTAGGTCGATCCATAAGGTGGATTTCCAATCACAGCATCAAAACCGGGATTTTCTTTCCAACTAGCACTTTCTAAATCAATAAAAACCTCTGGAAATTCCAAATCCCAATGAAAAAACCGCTTTTGGTCAAACAACCTTCTCGCTTCTTCATATACCGCAATATCAGCAGCATTCATATTTTCAAACTTAGCATTGATCGCATTTATACCAAATCTTTCTAAAAAATTCTTAGCTTGTTTCACACCAAAAAATTGACAAACATAAATATCTAATAACCTTTTAAAAGGTTTCGCAGCTTGATCAAATTCCTTAAATAACCTCTCGCTGGTTTCCACTTCCGCAAAAGTTGCATCACTTAATGTACTCACACCGCGCATAATTTCCGCAGCACGTAACAACCCCACAAACGGACCTGTTAATAAACTCAATTGGCCACTTTCTTCCCTCATCATATTCGCTTCTGCTTCTCGCGCAGTTGTACCAATAAGAGAATTTCCGCAGCGTAAATGATGATCTAAAAAACTCAAAGGAGCGCCAATTGTGAAAAAATGTAACCATAAACTTACCTTGGCCAATTCTACGGCCATGGGATTTAAATCTACACCATAAATACAGCGTTTCATGACCACTCTTTGTAAAAGTTGATTATCGTCTAAGTTGATATCAATATTAATTCCCTGCTGTTGTAAGTTTTCTAAAATACTATTGCGGGTTTTTCCTAACATCTCCAAAATGGGATTATGTTCGGGATATTCATTTAAAATATTGATTAATTCGTCTGTCAAATAATCAACAGCTTCGACTAAAAAGTGTCCGCTTCCCATAGCAGGATCACAAATTTTAATATCAAGTAAAGTATTTTGTGCTTGTCTTTCTAAACGTTGTAAATCTTTTTGTAAGCCGTTACGACTTTGTATTCCTAATCTACCATCTATCATTTTTTCATGTAATTGGTTAATTTGCGTCATTAAATCTGCAAATCTTTGTTTTCTCTCCTCTAAAATTGGTTTGAGAGTATGACTAACAATGTATTTAACAATATAATCTGGTGTGTAATAAGAACCTGTAGCTTTTCTTTCACCCTTATCATTTTCTAAATGCACTTTTCCGGTTTTTTCATCTTCAATGATTAAACGATATTCTAATAATCCTTCATAAATTGAACCCAATTGTCGCACACCTAAAAAGCTGTAGTCAATGGGTAATTTTTCAAAACGTGCTAATTTATCCAAAGCGGGAAATAAAATAGCATCAGATATTTGATGTTCAGACAAAAAATAATTCTCTGGATAATCTTCTCTATCTCCAAGTTCATGAAAATCAAAGTGAAATAAACCACCATTATAACGAGGTACTGCTAAGGCTTTATCACCCCTATCTACTATTTCAAATAAACCTAACAAACTCTGATAAATTTTTGTGGAAGTTTCACTTAATGTTCTTTTTTTATCCAGACTTGCGGCTATTTCTTGGGTAATTTTAATTAAACTATAATCACGGTAAGCGGTGGTAATTGGTAATAAGTTTCTCGCTTCAGCATATAAGAGAAATAACAACTTATATAAAAATGATAAAGTCGCTGCGTAAATCTGTTTTGGTTCTACGGTTTTTCCCCGTCGCATTGCGTCTACCATAAACCCTCTTGCTAAATCAGGAAATATCTGATCAAATACTAAGGTTTTTAATTCGTTTCCTACTTGAGTCGCATAAGTTGTACTTCCTGCTCTGACTCGTTCTAAAAAGTTTTTGTTGTAGCTATCTTTTGCAAAAGCCGCGCTTCTAAAAAATAACCAAAAGTATTTGAATTGTTCTATATCTTCGGTTTCTAATAATTCGACTAAATCAACTGGATAAAATTCCGTTGCGGTAGAAGAAGCTTGACGATAATATAAACGCCATTCTCTCCCATTGGTTAAAATTCCCCAGTCAACATTTGTCCCACTTAAATAACTGGAAATCTGAAAAGATGGGTTGGTATTTTTGAAAATGTCTCGTTGATCATTGGCGGAAATTTTACTTAATTGTCGTTGCCAATATTTAGCTTCTGCTATGACTAATACTCGACTATAAAAGGCAGTTTCATTATTTTGAAAAGAGTAGGCTGTATCTCTTTCACTTTCATTTAAAAACAAGGCATAATCAGGACGTTCGGCTCTACCTTGACCGCGAGAAATAACTTGAGGAATATATTTAAAACCTAAAATTTCTAAAGCTGGTTTAATAAATATATCTTCGGTTTGAGATTCATTGAGAGTAGCTAAAATCGTCTTTTTTGATGAATAAAGATTTTTTAATGCCGCAAATTCTGCTTTAATATCTAATTGCCATTCTGGAAGTTCTTGAATGCGATAATCTAAATAATGTTGAGAAAATAAGGGTTTATTTGTGTTTTTTGTATTTGTCATGATTGGAAATCGAAAAAATCTATAGATTCACGGGAAACTCATCTAATTTGTTGTGAAAAAATATCACTTATATGAATAAAGAAATATCAGACTCATAGGTGGATATCAAGAAGATTTGATGGTAAATATATATTTTTATTATATATTTTTATTCATCATCAAACTTAATCAGACCTTTTGGTACACCTTCATCAATTCAATTCATTGTTTAACCTGATCAAATATTGTTATGAGATTAATATTATAACATTACAGTTACATAAAATTAGCTGATTAAATATTAAGATTTATTAATAAACATGATCAGCATCAGGATGTCCAGGATGAAAGGATAAACAGGATAAAAAAGATATTTGATCACCAATTACCTATGATTCATGACCAAATTACCAGCCTCAACCAGATGAATGACAACTTGAGTTATTATAAATTAGAGATTTTTTGAAGATCCTGAATTTCTACATTTAAGAACCATTACTTTTATGAATTTTCGTGATGAGTTTAAATTGTTACTTCGCGCTCGGTATCCATTGATTTATATTCCCACCTATGAAGAAGAACGGGTAGAAGCTGCGATTCGGGAAGAAGCCATCAATCAAGGTAATCGTCCGGTGTATACTTGGGATTTTGTAGACGGTTATCAGGGAAGTCCTAATGATGTGGGATTTGGTAAACGTAACCCGTTACAGGCCTTAGAGTTTGTGGAAAAATTGACTGCTGCGGCCTCTGCGGTGTTGATTTTGCGGGATTATCATCGTTTTTTGGATGATGTGGCTATTTCTCGTAAACTCCGTAATTTAGCCCGACTATTGAAGTCGCAACCGAAAAATATTGTTTTATTATCCCCCCGCGTCGTTATTCCTGATGATTTAACAGAAGTGCTAACAGTGGTGGAATTTCCCCTACCTAACGCTGGGGAGATCAAAACAGAGGTAGAACGGTTATTACAAACCACGAACAACCCTCCTGGTGGTAAGTTCTTGGATGATTTGGTGCGTTCTTGTCAAGGGTTGTCTATGGAAAGAATCCGTCGGGTGTTAGTACGGGCGATCGCATCCCATGGACAATTACAACCAGAAGATGTAGATTTAGTCTTAGCAGAAAAGCGCCAAACTATCCGCCAAACTCAAATTCTCGATTTTTATCCCGCAACTGAGGAAATTACTGATATTGGGGGACTAGATAATTTGAAAGATTGGTTAATTCGTCGCGGTGGTTCTTTTAGTGAAAAAGCCCGACAATATGGTTTACCCCACCCCCGTGGGTTAATGTTAGTAGGAATTCAGGGAACTGGTAAATCTTTAACCGCTAAAGCGATCGCCCACCATTGGCACTTACCTTTGTTACGCTTAGATGTAGGGCGGTTATTTGGCGGTTTGGTGGGTGAGTCAGAATCTCGCACCCGACAAATGATTCAAGTCGCAGAAGCGCTCGCTCCCTGTATACTATGGATTGATGAAGTTGATAAGGCTTTTTCTGGTTTGGGTAGCAAAGGTGATGCAGGTACTACTAGTCGAGTATTTGGGACTTTTATCAATTGGTTGGCTGAAAAAACTTCCCCTGTGTTTGTTGTGGCCACCGCTAACGATATTCAAGCTTTACCACCAGAAATGTTAAGAAAAGGGCGATTTGATGAAATTTTCTTTGTTGGTTTACCTAGTCAGGAGGAACGAAAAGCAATTTTTAATGTCCATTTATCCCGATTACGTCCCTATAATTTGAACAGCTATGAGATTGATAGGTTAGCCTATGAAACTCCCGATTTTTCTGGTGCAGAAATTGAGCAAACTTTAATCGAAGCTATGCACATTGGTTTTAGTCAAAACCGTGATTTCACAACCGATGATATTTTAGAAGCTGCTAGTCAAATTATCCCCTTAGCGCGAACCGCTGTCGAGCAAATTCAAAAACTCCAAGAATGGGCCGCAGCCGGTAGGGCCCGTCTAGCTTCAAAATATACCCCTTTAAATCAACGTATCCAACGTCAAGAAAAGAATTAAAAATTAAAAATCTTTTACCTATTCCCTAGTCCCTACTATATGTTTAAAAACCTACTTAAATTTATACTTGGTCAACTTTTAGCGATCGCGGTTTTATTAGGTACTGGCTTGATAATTGCTCTTTATTTTGTCAACCGTACTGCCGTAAATCCACCCAAACCGATGTTTGCTAACGATAATCCTACAAACGAAATCACAAAGCCTAAAGCCATTACCAAGCCTAAACCTGAGAAAAAAGTTATTTCTAGTCCAGTACCTACACCTACTCCCACAAAATCACCCAATACATTACCACCAGGTGCTTATCAAGGAATTGTTACTTGGCCAGAAGGGCTAAGTATGAGAGCAGAACCAGATATAAATTCTCCCAGTACAGGAGGAGTTGGCGGTAATAAACAAGTTATTATTTTAGAGCAAAGTACGGATAAAAAATGGCAAAAAATTCGCATTGCTGATACTAACCAAGAAGGTTGGGTAAAAGCAGGTAATATTCAACGTTCTCAGTAACCGAATTTTAGATTTTGGATTTTGGATTTTGGATTTTAGATTTGGGATCAGGACTTACGCAAAATATCTCTCAAACCCTCTTTTCTTCGTTCTCTTCGTTCCTCCGTGGTTCATTATTCCATGACTTGTGCGTAAGTCCTATGGGATTTTGGATTTTAGATTTTGGATTTTAGATTTTAGATTTTGAATACTCAATGAAAAATGTACTAACTGCTGACAAAACCACGTTTAATTTGTTCACGTTCAATGGCTTGAAATAAAGCCATAAAGTTACCTTCTCCAAAACCTTGAGCTAAAAGACGACGTTCAATAAATTCAAAGAAAAAAGTTGGTTGTGAAAAAATTGGTTGGCTGAAAATTTGCAATAATAGTTGTCCTATAGTCGCATCTTCATGCCAGTCTACCAAAATTTCCTGCTGGGCGATCGCTTTTAATTCTTGAAGTGACAGGGAAAATTTATCTCGTTTTTGTAACTGGGCATAGTAATTTTGAGAAACAGAAAGAAAGGATAAACCAGCAGCACGAAAACAAACAATTGCATCAACAAGATTTGGTATCAGTAAAGCAATATGTTGAATACCTGCCCCTCTATTCACCTCTATAAACTCCTGAATTTGCGAACTAGGTGACGCTGGTTCATTAATTGGTAATTGGATATTTCCATGGGGAGAAATCATCACCCGACTATGCAAACCAGAACGATCAGTTTTAATTTTAAAACTTTGTTGAGGCTGGAAATCAAAGATGTTTTGATACCAATTAACAGCGGCTTCTAACTCACCAACTCCCACATTCAAAACTAGATGATCAATTGCGGTAATAGCATGATGTACTTGCTCCCTCTTACCTGTTACCTCTTGCCTGATTTTGTCCTTATTTCTGGTAATTAATGTATGATTCAAACTACCCCAGGCTGCAATTTTAGCATACTTACAAAATCCAGCATCAACCACCGGTTGCAGAACTTTTGCACCATTGCTGATGGCCTTTGCTGTCAATGTTTCCACATCATCAACAACAAAGGCTATATCAGCCACACCAGGAGGATGTTGACGCAAAAATTCAGCCACAGGACTAGTAGGTAAAATCGGAGAAGAAAGTAAAAAGTATACAGAGCCACTTTTTACTACTTTTGTACAAGTATGCAAGGATTTTTGACGATAAGAAAGACTTGGAAAAATGCCCTCATTTACTGCTTGAAAACCAAGACAATATACAAACCAATCTCTCCACCTTACTGCATCTTCAACATAGAAGTGAACATGATCAACCAGCATAACTTATTCAAAATCAGGTATTCAAAATCAGGTATTGAAAATCAAGTATTTCAAGTATTTATTATCAGCTTTCATCTGTTATATACTAGAAAAATAAATGACTCTCAGGTTGAATATTAATTTCCATTGGTATAGCCTGGGGTTCAACCGATAAAGCATAGAAAATCGCATTTGCAGCAGTTTCACAACTGAGCATTTTATTCCGATCTACTTTTAAATTTACCTGATCCCAAAAAGGAGAATCTATTCCCCCAAAGTAAAACAGCGTTATCTTCACTCCAAAGCGTTTCAGTTCTTCTGCTATGGATTTACTAAAACCCACTACACCAAATTTAGAAGCAGAATAAGCCGCAGCCATGGGCATAGAATGTTTACCCAGAATACCGACAACGTTACAAATATGACCAGATTTACGTTTTTGCATCTCTTTCGCTGCTGCTTGAGTGGTGTAAAAACAGCCTTTTAAATTCAAATTTAGCATTTTCTCTAAATCTGCTGGTTCAATAGTGTTGTAGGCTTTAAGAATGCCCGCTCCGGCTGCATTTACTAAGACATCAATTTGTCCAAACTGGCTTATTGTCCTTTGGATTAATGTATCTACTTGTTGAGGTTGAGTAATATCAGTGGGAACTATAAGTACATTTCCAGATTCTCCCGGTAACTCACTTGCTAATGCTGCTAAATTTTCCGCGTTTCTAGCTGCCAGTACCAACCTCACCCCTGTGGGCGCTAGTTGACGAGTCAGGGTTGCACCAATACCACCAGTAGCACCGACAATGACAATAACTTTATCTTGTAGCATCACATTATTTACATTTCTTCACAGACTATATTTATCATATACAGAACTTAGGCAAAATAGAACGAAAGTAGGGGTTTTCTTCGGAAAAAAAACCCCAAACCTAGTTAATGTCCCGTTTGTCTACATTTATCCGATTTGTGGATGATTTTGATAGTCCCTGACCTCAAGATATTTTCAATAGACATCTGGTGAAAAATATTGTAGAGACGTTCCATGGAACGTCTCTACAAGGGTTTCAAGTGACGCACATTTAATTCTCACAAGATGTCTAATGCAAAAATTAGATCCTCCTCAATTAGTGCTGAAGGTTTTAGCAACACACACAGGAAATCATTTCCCAGTTGTGAGAAATCCGGGATTAAAGATAGAAAAATTTTGATTCAGAGGGTAAGTATTCAGCGATAGTAATTGTTCATATCCAGATCCCAGAATTTAACAAAGAAATTTATCATTTATGGAATATAATAAATCAAATGAGTCGGGAATATGATCGCCTCACCTGAACTATTAATTATTACTCAGACAGATTTAATAGGAGCAATCATAGCTCATGAGTTAGTAAAATTGCAACTACAGAAAACCAATCTAGTTTTCAGTTATAGAGTATTTTATATCT
Organism: Dolichospermum circinale AWQC131C; assembly: GCF_000426905.1. Classification (NCBI taxonomy): domain Bacteria; kingdom Bacillati; phylum Cyanobacteriota; class Cyanophyceae; order Nostocales; family Aphanizomenonaceae; genus Dolichospermum; species Dolichospermum circinale. Next base: position 118,006 of record NZ_KE384633.1, on the reverse strand, counting down.
GTTTAAATTTTCCTTTTCTTCCTTTAGGTCTTTGCGTCTTGGCGGAATATCAAAATATTCATCTTAGACTGGTGATTTGTGTTTGTATTTTACAGCTAAAAGTGCTACAACCTAGTTAATCATCTGCTCATTTAAGATTCAAAAACCCTATGTTAGCAGGCACAATTTTACAGAATGGAAAATATACCATCCTCCAGGAAATAGGGCGGGGCGGATTTGGTGTTACTTTTAAAGCTATGCACCACTATTTAGGTCAAGAAGTGGTAATGAAGACTATCCATGAACACTTGCGACAACATCCCGATTTTCCCAAATTCCAGCGCCAATTTCAAGAGGAAGCCAAAAGATTAGCTACTTGTGTTCATCCTCACATTGTCCGGGTAAGTGACTTTTTTCAGGAAGACAGTCTACCCTATATGGTCATGGAATACATTCCCGGAGAGACTTTAGGTACAGCATTTGTATTACCAGGAATACCCCTACCAGAAGCCACCGCTATTCATTATATCCGCCAAATAGGCGCGGCTTTACAGGTAGTACATCATAACGGGTTATTACACAGAGATGTTAAACCAGATAATATTATTTTGCGTCAAGGAACTCAGGAAGTAGTATTAATTGATTTTGGGATTGCTAGAGAATTTAATGATGGGGCAAAACAGACACACACAAGTTTGGTCAGCGAGGGTTATGCACCCATTGAACAATATTTAACCCAAGCACCACGCACAGCAGCCACAGATGTGTATGGGTTAGCGGCGACCTTATATGCACTATTAACGGCACAAGTTCCTATACCTGCATTATTGCGCGATCGCCAGAAAATGCCCTCTCCTAATGAACTACAGCCCAGTCTTAGCGCGGCTGTTAATGAAGCAGTGATGCGGGGAATGGCTATAGAACCCCAATTTCGGCCTAATACAGTCGCAGAATGGCTACAAATGCTACCGGGGAATGGGTTAAATGTCATATCACCAATTTTACCTACTCAGTCAGTACCTACTATTAATTTATCGGGTTTAAAGTCAAAAAATTTACATAAAAAAGTTACTCCTGTTCCCATTTCTACACCATCAATCATCAACAAAGTCCCTGATATTAAACAAAAAACAGGTGTACCGAAAGGAGTTATTGGTGTGGGTATCGCTTTACTTGCAGCTACAGCAGGTTTTAGCATGATTCGGACATTATTAAAACCATCACCTAAACCGCTGGTTGAACAAACTACTTACGAATCTAACACACCCAAACCTGTTGTTGAAATATCACCATCACCTGAAAGTGAAAAGACTCAAACCTCCTATTCCAGGGAATCTATACCAGTGCGTAGTTTGAGAAGAAAAAGGAAAAATGTGATTGTTTCTCCAGAACCAACTCCTACTAGTAATAGTAGTAATAGCAGTTATGAAGAAAAAGCACCTGAAGATAACTCTCAACCTACCCCAACTCCTGATACAACAATAGAGAAATCAACACCAGTTGTTACTCCTTCACCGTCTTTAGTAGACACTTTGCGTGAGGCTAAAGAATCACAGAAAACCCTTCCTCCAGTCCCAAAAAATACCGTACCAGAATCCGATCAAAATCAGGTATTACCCCCATCTTCACCAGCATCTCGTCCCGTAATTATCCCTCAAAAGGAAACTCAACCAGCAAATTCTTCTTCTGTGGAAGTCCCAACCCAAGAAACAAACCAAAATCAAGCACCGGAAAATCAACCGCAAAAGGCAGAAAAACCGCCACAAAATGGGGAAAAACCACTGCAAGATGGGGAAAAACCACCACAATAAGCAGTAAATTCAACGGAGAGGGGGGGATTCGAACCCCCGTTGAGTTTCCCCAAAACGCATTTCGAGTGCGTCACCATCAACCACTCGGACACCTCTCCAATAAATTATGATTAATTGGGATTATAGCACAACAAGAAAGAAAATTTCTGTGTGTTCTAGGTCAATCTGCCATAACGTGCTGTCATTACACTTTCAGGATGAGATTGATTATATAACCAAGCCCACATTTGATCACCAAAGGAAAAATGCCACCATTCTTTAGGATTACGTTGAAATCCAGCTTTTAACATGACATTGTACAATAATTGGCGGTGAGTATGGTAGGTTTGATGACTATTAATATAATAATCGGGATGCGATCGCCCGGACATTTCATCAATGGGTGAACCCATATCCACAATTTCCCCAGTATCATTGACTAAGGTAATATCCACCGCAGCACCCGTACTATGGGGAGGAGGGGTATTCATATCCAAGCTTGGTACAGCCCAAATTTCATAAACTGCTTCCCAGACTTCTTCGAGTTGCTGGGGTGACAATTCTGCTGCTGTTAAACCCCTACTTGCCAGTGCTTCCCTAAAACTATAATCTACCATAAATTGTTGGATAGCTACGGGACGATAAGCATCGAATATTTGAATGTACCAATGGGGATTTGTAAATTGTAAATAATTTTGCGCCTGAATCAAATTGGAAATTACACTTTCGCGCAAATAATAAGGTGAATGTTCTCCATAATTAGCACCTAACTTTTGATAAGGGTGAGGAGATTCTACCGCAAATAGTTCCAGAGGAATTTTCACTAAAGGTTCACCACATTCAATAATGGGGATTTGGTGGTATGGTCGCATTTTAGTTGTTAATTTAATCTCAGATATCAGGTTTTGTATGATGTCTGTATAAATTACAGCGCATTAACACAAAAATAGGTACAAATTGTGCGGGCAGGATGCC
>NZ_KE384633.1:73388-115209 GCF_000426905.1 Dolichospermum circinale AWQC131C | reverse complement strand
TATTATTATTTATTAATAAATATTAATAAATATTAAATACAAGAAACTATCTCAGTGTTCATGTTCACAACAAGATTTTTCCTTGACATTTGGAACAGGATCATAACCTCCTGGATGAAAAGGATGACAGCGTAAAATCCGCATAATAGCCATCCAACTACCTCGAAACACCCCAAACCGTTCAATTGCTTGAATCGCATACATAGAACAAGTCGGTTGAAAGCGACAAGTGGGGGGAAACAGAGGAGAAATAAATAAACGATAACCTTGAATGAGCCAAATCAATAACATTTTCATACCCAAATCTAATAAAGTAGGATTAAAGTGAAAAATACCCCTATTTGACATTGTTTAACACATTTCTCGGCTTGGAAACCATTTCTCCATTATCGCTGCAAATTGCCCCCGCTGCGGTTTGGGTGGGATTAATTATCTGCATTGCTTGGGTAGTATATCGTTTTACTGATAGTGAAACGGAAATCATTCGTAAAATCGTGCATATTGGCATGGGTAACGTGATTTTAATTGCTTGGTGGTTAGATATTCCTGCTTATGTGGGAATTACTGCTTCAGTTTTGGCGAGTATTATCACCTTGTTATCCTATAAATTCCCCATTTTTCCTGGTATTAATAGCGTCGGTCGTCATAGTTTAGGAACATTTTTCTATGCTGTGAGTATTGGGGTTTTAGTGGGTATTTTTTGGCATTTACATCAACCTGAATACGCCGTTTTAGGGATTATGATTATGGCTTGGGGAGATGGATTAGCTGCTTTAATTGGTAAACGTTTTGGCAAACATCAATACATATTTTTCGGTTCTCAAAAAAGCTGGGAAGGTTCTTTAACAGTGACTTTAATTAGTTATTTGATTTGTGTAACTATTTTACTTGTTACTCAAGGTAATATTTGGCAAACTTGGATAGTTTCTTTAATAGTTGCCTTAGTAGCTACGATTTTAGAAGCATTTTCTTTTTGGGGAATAGATAATTTAACCGTTCCTGTCGGTAGTGCTACTTGTGGTTATCTGTTAGTTCAGATACTCTTTAATTACTGAATAATTGCTGGTATAGGCAAATATCTAAAAGTATAGAGATTAAATTTTGTCTTGAGAGAAAAACCAAAGTAAATTCCTATCATCATATTTTTCTATGAAAACAAAAAATTAAACAATAAAAATTATGAATTATGAAGATATTAGAAAAGAAAATTAATGTATTAACAATGTATTAGCTAACACTATTTTAGTGATAAAAAACTATTTTGTCTCTACTTTTAGAAGTTATTTTGTCTCTACTTATAGAGGTAAATTTGCAAACATTACTTTCTACCCTTAGATTTATGAAATATTAGCCAACAATGCTTATAGTTGAGTTGTTAGGTAATAAAACACTTAATCACATAGGTGAGGCTAATAATCGTGTCAAATAAAATGTTAACCGTCTTATCAGATCAAGAACAAGAGTTACTAACCGGTGGTGCAGATTTTTCTCTAAACTCAAGTGCTTTTGGTAACAGACGTTCAGGCACATTGGGTGAAAGCAATTCTAATCTTCAAGGTAGTACAGTCAAAGGTGGAGGTCTAAATAATACCACCGTTACCGCGTCAACAGGTGCAGTAGGTATAACTGCACCCGTTGCACCTGCTGTTCCCGCTGTACCGGTTGTCACTCTTCCTTCATAGATTTCGATAATAAAAACAAATTAGGATTCCAGAGTTATTTTACCATTTTCTCTTTTGCCAAACCCAATTCATATCACCAGTTGAATTTGGGAGAATAGCATTAGTGAATTAGTTTCTGGAATCTTTATTTATGGAAAATTTATGCAATTCAACTATTGATTTATAACTAAAGGTGTAATACCGTGAATTATTCCCATAACTTAAATGAATCAAATTCTGATCATCTCCATATTTTAGAAGCTAATGAGTTTCTTCCCCATATCGGTAAATGGATTCATATCGGTGGGGGAGTGATGATTAGTATGTTTGTAGTTGCTGCAAGTCTTACCTCCATTCTTTATTATAACGTCACGGTTAAAGTTCCTGCAACTATCCGACCATTGGGAGAATTACGGTTAGTTGAATCAGCAATGACGGGAACTATTAAAAGAATTGCTGTCAAAGAAAATCAGGTAGTAAATAAAGGAGAAATAATTGCTTATATTGATGACTCCCAACTGCAATCTCAAAAAAGACAACTGCAAAATACTTTTGAGAAAAGTCAATTACAACTTATTCAAATTGATGCTCAAATTAATCAAATCAATACTCAAATAATTGCTCAAACTAACTTAAATAACCGGACTATTATAGCTACACAAGCTGAATTAACTGGAACTCAACGTAACTATAAAGATCAACAAATTAAAGCCATTGCAGAAATGACACAAGCTAAAATAACTATAAATTTAGCCAAGGAACAATTAGAAAGATTAAAAAAAGAAAAGGTATTAATAGCAACGGTACAAGAAGCAGAAGCAGCATTAAAACTGGCTATCTTACAGAGAAATCGCTTGCAGAATATAGCTGAATCGGGAGCAATATCTCAGAATCTAGTCGAGGAAAAAGAACAAGCCGTTAAATCGGCTCAATCAAAATTAGAACAAGCTAAATTTAGTGCTAAAAATCTCCAAGAAGAAAAAGAACAAGCTGTTAAATTAGCACAAATAAACCTACAAAAAGCAAAAAGTGCCGTCAATCCCAGTCATGCCATAGTAACAGTAGCATCGGAAAGAATTAAACAAGAAAAGTCCAAAGGTGAAGCTAATTTAGCAGCATTAAAAAAAGAAAGAGAAACCTTGTTTCAACAACGTTTAGAACTACAAAAACAACAAATTCGCACCCGTCAAGAACTACAACAATTAGAAAATGAGTTGAATAAAAGTGTGATTCGCTCTCCAACTAATGGTACACTTATGCAACTTAAACTCCGCAACCCTGGACAGGTTGTACAACTCAGTGAAGCTATCGCTCAAATTTCTCCTGTAGATGCTCCTTTAATTATCAAAGCTCACGTTCCTGCTAAAGATATTGACAAAGTCAAAACCGGTCAAGCAGTGCAAATGCAGGTTTCCGCTTGTCCCTATCCTGACTATGGAACTCTCAAAGGAACTGTCAAAACTGTTGGAGCAGATGTTTTAGCAACCACACAAAATAATCCGAATAATTCAATTATTAGTACACCCCAATTAGCTACTTATGAAATTAATATTGAACCAGAAAGTCTATTTTTAGGAAAAGGTAATCATTTATGTAATCTCAAATCTGGTATGGAAGGACACGCTGATATTATTTCTCGTCGGGAAACTGTACTCCAATTCATCCTGAGAAAAAGCAAGTTAATTACTAATTCATAGGTGAAAATGTAGGTTGGGTTAAGGGATAGCGCAACCCAACATCAGCTTTTTAAAATTGGGTTTTCTCACGTCAACCCAACCTACTAAAATACTCTTAATAATTATTTTCAATATGCTCAATACTTTTAAAAATCATCAAGATTATCAGTGTACTTTACAGTTAAGTGAAGAAGACTGTGGAGCAGCTTGTTTAGTTTCTATTAGCAAGCATTATGGACATTTTTTAAGTATGATTAAAAGTCGGGAAGCTGTTGGTACTGGACAATTAGGAACAACATTATTAGGTTTAAAAAGAGGCTCAGAAAATCTCGGTTTTAATGCTAGAGCAGTTAAAGCTTCTCCAGAAATTATAGACAGAATTACAGAAATTACATTACCCGCAATTATCCATTGGCAAGGTTATCATTGGGTTGTTTTATATGGTAAAAAAGGAAAAAAATACGTTATTGCCGATCCTGCGGTGGGAATCCGTTATTTGACAAAAGAAGAACTAACTGCTGCCTGGAACGGTGTAATGCTCTTATTAGAGCCAGATCCAGATCGTTTTTCTGACCAACCCCAAGAAGAATCAAAAGATGGAATAACGCGCTTTTTTCGTCGCATTTTACCCTATCGTGGTTTACTAACTCAGGTTTTAATGATTAATATTGTCCTGGGTTTACTAGCTTTAGGAACTCCGGTTTTGATTCAATTATTAACAGATGATGTTCTCGTTCGTGGAGATGTACAATTACTTACTGTTGTCGTTTCTGCTGTTGTCGTTATGAGTTTATTTAGTGGTGGTTTACAAGTATTCCAAGCTTTAATGATTTCTCATTTTGGACAAAGATTACAATTAGGTTTAGTCTTAGAATTTGGTCGTAAACTTCTGCAATTACCTTTAAATTATTATGAATCCCGTCGCAGTGGTGAAATTACTAGCAGACTCCGAGATATTGGCGAAATTAACCAATTAGTATCACAAATTGTGATTGTTTTACCTAGTCAGTTTTTTATCGCTATAATTTCTCTTGGCTTAATGTTATTTTATAGCTGGCAATTAACAATAGCTGCTTTATTAGTTGCTGGCTTAATGACTTTATCTACTTTACCTTTCTTGCCTATTTTGCAACAAAAAACCCGCAGTCTCTTAGTTTTAGGAGCAGAAAATCAAGGTGTTTTAGTAGAAACATTTAAAGGCGCACAAGTAATTAAAACTACCAATGCTGCTCCTCAATTTTGGGATGAATTTCAAAGTCGTTTTGGTCGTCTAGCTAATCTTACCTTTAGTACAGTACAAATAGCAATTATCAACGGTACTCTTGCTAGAATTATATCTACAATTGGTGGCGTTCTCTTACTAGGATTTGGCAGTATTTTGGTAATTAGAGGAAATTTAAGCATCGGTCAAATGTTAGCTTTTAATGCTTTAGAAGTAAATGTTTTAACTTTAATTAATTCATTAGTTAGCTTTGTGGATGAATATTTTCGCTCTCAAACCGCAGTTTCTCGATTATTAGAAGTTATTGATGCCACACCAGAAGTAGTAGGAGGAAGTCAAAAACCAATTGTACAAATTTCCAGCAATGCCGATATTAGTTGTGCAAATCTTAAATTTCATCACCCCGGAAGAGTTGATTTATTAGATGATTTTTCTATTCAGATTCCGGGAGGAAAAACAATTGCTTTAATTGGTAAATCAGGTTGTGGTAAAAGCACTTTAGCTAAATTATTATCTGGTTTATATGTCCCAGATTCTGGTAATATTCGCATCGGTTTTTTAAATATCCAAGATATTGCTTTAGATTGTTACCGACAACAGGTAGTTTATGTTCCCCAAGAGCCTCATTTTTGGAGTCGTTCTATTTTAGAAAACTTCCGTTTAGGCACACCTAATATTTCTTTTGAAGAGGTAGTTCAAGCTTGTGATATTGCTGATGCAGATGGTTTTATTAGTCAATTACCTAATAAATATCAAACCGTTTTAGGAGAATTTGGTGCAAATCTTTCTGGTGGCCAAAGACAAAGATTAGCGATCGCTCGCGGCATTCTCACAAATCCACCTATACTAATTTTAGATGAAGCTACCGCCGGATTAGACCCTATGAGTGAAGCTAATGTTTTAGATCGTCTTTTGGAATATCGCGCAGGTAAAACCACAATTTTAATTACCCATCGTCCTAGTGTCATTCATCGCGCTAATTGGATTGTTCTTATCGAAAAAGGTCAAGTAAAAATTCAAGGAACTGCTGATACTTTCTTATCAAAACCTGGCGAACATTTGCAGTTTTTAACTGCATAAATTAAGGCGTAAATTAATATTTTCTTAATATTTTTTAAGCTTTTATCGCGCTACTTAACCAAAATTACTTACTTATGTAGGGACAAATAATATGTCTAAAAATACTCAATTTAATCATCCTCAATTATTCAGATATCTTTCTGATGCAGAACAAGAATCTCTAATTGGTGGGCAAATATCTCCCCAATTAGGTGTATTAGTTGAAGGTAATTCATTTTTCCAAAAAACTGATATTGAAAATGAAGGTAAAAATGATTTAAAACTTGCTTCAGGTGATTCTAGTTCACAAACCACCAAATATAAATTATCCCAAGTCACTATGGTGCTTTCGTTAACATTTGGGTTACTAACAATTAGTTCTAGTGGTGATAAATTGAGCAATTTATTACCCGGTTTTCTAAATAATTTATTTTCCTAAAATAGCTAGATTTAATTAAATTAAAACATTTTCTTGTAGAGACAGGTTGATTTCCTGCTCTACATTTTCTGCTGTTTGAGTTGATAATTAACTTCTTTGAAGATAAAAAAATAGAGTATATAATTATGTACTGTTAATTAGATAAATAAAATAAACAAACATGAGTTAAAAGAGAGAGATTTATCTAAATAGATATATAACCTAAGAGTAATTTAAAATTACAGAACTTTATAACCAGAGGATCATTTATTTCCCATAATAAATAGTTATAAAAGAAGCATAGGTGTTATTCACCTATTCATAAATTGAGGCTAAGAATCATGTCATATCAAAACATTAAATCTGATTTACTTGTGGAGTTATCCACAGAAGAACAACAGCTTTTATCTGGAGGATGGGGACACCATTGGGAGCATCATCCTCATCGTCGGCGCAGAGGGGGACAAAGGCAAAAAAATACTCAGATCGTTAACTTAATCCTTCCTCCAGACCGCAGATACGAGGGTGATTACGGCGGTGGTGATCAGGGCGATGGTGATTACGGTGGTGGTGATCGCAGGGATAATGAATATGGTAATATAAATTACCAGTAGTTACTTTGAAACTTTGGCATTAGTCAAGAGAGGAGAAAAGTTACTAAATAAATATAGGAATCCGGTTTGATTCTGTGAATTTTCGGTTGAGTTAGGGAACAGGGAACTCTTAACTGGGAACAGGGAAGAAGGATTTCAGTATGTACCGAGTTCTGTTCAAAAATCAAATAGGAGTCCTATAGCAATCAAGTCTGGTCATTATGGTTTATGTCTTAATCTTGATGGCTACAGCTATACTTTCACCACTATCTATTTCTTGAAAAATTTCAGATCCTTAATTGAGGCATATAATTATGTCAAACCAAAACATCACAACTGATTTACTTATAGAACTATCCTCAGAAGAACAACAACTTTTATCTGGAGGATGTGATAATTACGAACCTTTACGTCGACGACGTGGTGGAATAAGACAGAAAGTAGAAAATAATCCAGTGTTCAGTCCAGTGATCAATATATATCCTTCTGAAACACGACCTGCCGATGATTCTGATATTAGTCAAAGTTCTTCAGATAGTCAAGACAAGACCTAATATTGCTAATCAGGTAGTCTCTTAGTTTAAACTCTGAAATGATTCAAAATAGGGGAAAACTTAGGTAATTCATTCAAAATAAGTCAAGTTTTGAGAATATTTAGGTATTCTCATTTTTTCTTTTCAGAGATTTAATTAAAAGTGCTGAAGATGGAAAAGTAACTGCTGTTTGTAGTAGTTACTTTTTTCTTTATTCTTACTTTTGTTGGAGTAACTTATTCCCCTATGAGATTATAATTCATACTTTTATTTTTTAAATTTATAACTTCAGGACAAGTAAATTTTCTCAAAATACCCAAAAATAGATTTACAAATAGAAGATAGATAAGTCAAAAGATACAAATTATAATTATTATTTTCTAACTAAAGCATCATTAATTTTATCAAAAATACCTTTATAAAATAAAAGTAGGTACACGATCCATAGCTGAATTGAGGTTAACAATTATTATGTTAAATCAAAGTGTTGCATCTGATTTAGTGGTAGATTTATCCGTAGAAGAACAGCAACTTCTATCTGGAGGTCATGGATATCATGGATATCATGGAGGTCATAGAGATTATGGATGTCATAGAAGTCATGGAGATCGCTATTGGTGGTAAATAAAATAACTTGGTATAAAACCAAGTTATTTGTCAAAAATAGATAGAGATTAATGTTGTTCACCAATCCAATCAAGTAAAATACCATTAACTAACTCAGGAGATTCATCTTGAGGACAATGGCCTACACCTTCTAAAGGAATAAACTTTTGGACCTGGGGAAAATTGGCTAACTCTCTACCTAAATTAATAGGTTCCCAAGGGTCAGCCGTTCCCCATAAAATAATTACTGGACAAGATATTATAGGTAATAAATCCTCCGGTAAAGGACCACTGGAATAAGCAGTAAAAGCTAAAAATACAGCCGCAGCCCCAGGATCTTTTGCCGGTGTCATTAAAATATCTACTAACTCATCTGTTACTGTTTCCCTCTGAGCATAAGCTTGTAAAAGAATATTTTTAACTGTTTTTGGTTGAGCTAACTGACTGAAAAAGAAATTACCTACCGATTCAATCGCTAAAAAGTTTTGTAAAATTGGCGCACCAAAACGTTTTATCCAAGGTAAACTTAGACGTTTACGATCATGCAATAATCGCAAAGAACAGTTAAGCAAAGCAGTTCCCAGAGCCATATCTGGGTTAATTACCGCCGCTTGCATAGCGACAATACAACCGATAGAATTACCGATGAAAAAAGCTGGTTCACCAATGACCTCCCGGCAAAAATCAGCTACCTGTTGTCCCCAGGTTTCTAATGTGTAGGTAATTTTTTCCCCCGGTTTAGGTTTAGCTGAACCACCAAAGCCGATTAAATCAATGGCATAAACCCGACAGGTTACAGCTAAAGCGGGAATATTTTTGCGCCAATGTAACCAGGAAGCACCAAAACCATGAATCAGGATAATAGCAGGTCCTGTAGTTCCTTGGGTTTGGTAACAAATGGGGAAACCTTGCCAAAGCCAGGTTTTTGGGGAAGTAAGTCCGTTTGTAGAAATTGTCATAGAAAATGTAGATTTAGATCAGGGACAAGGTAACTAGAGACAGATAGCCACTGTACTGCTATCTTAAATTGGAGGCAATTGCAACTTTTTTGATAAAGCGGAACTTCATGGGAACGAATTACCGACGGGTTTTACTTAAACTGAGCGGTGAAGCCTTAATGGGCAACCTGGGCTATGGCATTGACCCGGAAGTGGTCGAGGAAATAGCCAAGGAAATAGGAGAGGTGATAGCCACCGGTGTTCAGATCGCCATCGTTGTTGGTGGTGGTAATATTTTTAGAGGTGTTAAAGCCGCGTCAGCCGGTATGGATCGGGCTACTGCCGATTATATCGGCATGATTGCCACAGTCATGAACGCCATGACCCTGCAAGATTCCCTAGAACGAATGGGAATACAGACAAGGGTTCAAACCGCCATTGCTATGCAAGAACTAGCAGAACCATATATTCGACGACGTGCTATCCGTCATTTAGAAAAAGGTCGGGTGGTAATTTTTGGGGCTGGTTCAGGTAATCCCTTTTTTACCACAGATACCACTGCGGCTTTAAGAGCAGCAGAAATCGAAGCAGAAGTGATTTTCAAAGCCACCAAAGTGGACGGAATTTACGATGCTGACCCTAAATTGTATCCTGATGCCAAGCGTTTTACTACTCTTACCTACGCCCACGTTTTGGCTAAAGATTTGCGAGTCATGGATAGTACCGCAATTGCCCTATGTAAAGAAAATAATCTCCCCATTTTAGTATTTGACTTAACGGTGCGAGGTAATATCCACCGGGCAGTTATGGGAGAATCTATTGGCACCCTTGTGGGAGGTTCTTGTGAAATTAGCTGAAGCTGAAAGTACAATGCAGAAAACCGTTGAATCTACTCAACGGGCTTTTAATACAATTCGCACTGGTCGCGCCAATGCGAGTTTGTTAGATAAAGTACAGGTCGAGTATTACGGTACACCAACATCCTTAAAATCACTGGCAAACATTAGCACACCTGATGCTTCCACTATCCTGATTCAGCCCTACGATAAGAACAGCTTGAATATTGTTGAAAAAGCCATTTCTCTGTCAGATGTGGGTATAACTCCCAGCAATGACGGTAGTGTGATCCGGTTGAATATTCCCCCGTTAACAACTGACCGCCGTAAAGAATTTGTCAAACTTGCGGGTAAATACGCGGAAGAAGGTCGTGTAGCAATTCGTAATATCCGCCGGGATGCTATTGATTCCATTCGCAAACAGGAAAAAAACGCTGAAATTCCTGAAGATGAAGCACGGGATCAACAAGACAAACTCCAAAAACTAACCAACAAGTATACTGCCAAAATAGACGAACTGCTGGCAGAAAAGGAAAAGGACATCTCAACCGTTTAAGAGGATCTTTTAAAAGTTAATGGCGAATATAATTCGCTACTATATAACTAAAGTCCTACTTGAGTCTGATTGAGGAAAAATCAAGGTTTGTAAACCCACCATAAAGTGGGTTTTTCCGTATAAACGCGGTTTATAACCCAATTGCTAGGTATTAATTTAAGAATTTTATCTTCATCCCCTCAGTTGGTAAGAGGTGAGAAGTTAAAAGCTGTTACCCATTTAAAATTGATCTAAAGTTGTGGTGTGGGCATCTTGCCCGCTAGAATCATACAAATTAAATATAGTGCAGCTTATATTCATTAAAAATTTATAAAAGATCATAATCCCTCATATATACTGGAAAATAAACTAATTAAAATCAGATTAAAAAATTAGCCATCATGTACGACTGCATAATTGTCGGGGCTGGACCTGCCGGTGGCACAGCCGCTTACCATCTAGCTAAAAAGGGTCGCTCAGTGTTAGTCCTAGAAAAGGAATCCTTACCTAGATATAAGCCTTGTGGTGGTGGTGTCTCACCAGTAATTGCTCAATGGTTCGACTTTGACTTTAACCCCGCAATTTCCGCCAAAGTAGACTCTTTGAGCTTTACCTGGAAATTAGGTGATCCCGTGGAAGCAAAAATAGATATTAAAGAACCCGTATGGATGGTACGCAGGGAAATTTTTGACCACTTCTTAATCCAACAAGCTCAACAGCAAGGGGCTGAACTACAAGATAATACAGAAGTCACAGGTATTGAATTTAAAAACGATTCTTGGCAAGTGACCACAGCTACAGGAATAGTCACGGGTCGTTATCTTATCGCCGCCGACGGTGCAAAGGGTCCAATGGCTAAATGGCTCGGTTTTAAAGACCGTAAACGCCGTCTAGCTGGCGCATTAGAGGCTGAAATTCCCGCAACCGTTGAAAAGAAAACCACAATTCACTTTGAATTTGGTTTAATCAAAAACGGCTATATCTGGAATTTTCCCAAAGATGACGGTTATTCCATCGGTGTTGGTACATTTATCGGTGGTGAACCCCAAGACTTTAAGAAAATTTTAGATGAATACGCTCAATTTTTTAATGTAGATGTCAAAAATAGTAAACAATACGGTCATCCTTTGTGTATTTGGGATGGTAATCAAAAGCTACACACCCAAAACGCAGTTTTAGCAGGAGAAGCAGCTTGTGTAGTTGACCCTTTTACCGCTGAAGGTATTCGTCCCTCTATTTTTAGCGGTGTCTTAGCAGCAGGATTTATTCACGATGCTTTAAGTGGTGATGCCAACGCTTTAGCAAATTATACCGATGCCATTAACGAACAATGGGGAACTGATATGGCTTGGGCGCAAAAATTAGCAGGAGCATTTTATCGCTTCCCCGGTATTGGTTATAAAGTCGGTGTCAAACGCCCCTCCGGCGCTCAGATTATGGGTAAAATCCTCTGTGGTGAATTGCGCTATGGTGATGTCGCTGGTCGTGCCTTGAAGCGATTAATTCCTGGTTTTGGTTGATGTAGTAGGGGCAGGGGAGCAGGGGTTTGAAACAGAAAACAGTCAACCGTTAAGGAACTTGAGATTTTTACATCACATCGTTTTCACGTTTAGCAATTTCCTGCTGAGAAAGTAATTTTTTCGCAACTCTTACAGGTAGATGTTCAGCATTATTACGATTATTAATAGGAGTTACTAAACGCAAACTATATAATTCTTCCCCTGCTGTTTCTGAAGTTTCTTTATCTATGATTAAATAAACTTGATCTGGATAACTCTGTAATAATCTTACCTGTAAACATCCTTTTAAATCTCTTGCACTTTGGGATAAAGGACTATCATCTCCAAATAATTCTACAGCCGCTTTCCAACTATGATTTAAAGCAACAATTTCATTAACTAATGTTTCTATTGATGGGTTTTTAAAAATATCTTTCATGGTGATTTATATGGTTATAATGATGATTGTTTGGCTTCTAATTCTAATCTTTCAATTTCATTTAACCATCTTCTTTGATCTCGTTTTCTCCTTTCTAGTTGATTTTCAGAAGGTTCTGGTAAACCATATTGAAAATTATATCGCAGTTTCGTTTGTTCATAATGTCTAGTTTTATCTCTTATCAGAATAGGTTTATTTGATGTTGCTGATGATGGACTAGTATACTTGATAGAAATAACAATAAATTCTCTAGTTCCTTCATTGGGGATAATATTATATTTGACTCTTAATAATTTTTCACAAGACCATTGCCAAAAATAAGCGTGATCATGTTTTTCACTACCTAATTTTCTAATCTTTTTTACTGATAATGCTTGAGAACTAAATAAAACACTTTCTATATAATCATTTTGAGGAAATAATCTAGTTTCACTACCTTTACCTCTGAAAAATTCCACAATAAAACCATTTTCTCCTAAATCAAAAATACATATTTCTGTTTCATCGCTACCATCATCTTCTAATATTTGAATATCTTGATCTAGTCTAATATCATTATTGATGATATCACAGGAACGACTAGGAAGTAAAATTTTGAGTCTGACAAAACTATTACTATAATTAGACCAAAAACTTTGACGATTTTTTAACTGCTTTTGTTCTGTTGTACTAAGTGAGATTTTATCAATAATTAAATCTACTAAGTTAGAAAAGTCTTGATAATTAACTGCACCGATCCAAATTCTTAATTTCTGTCTAGCTTGACTGGATAATTTTGATTGTTTACTAGAATTAGTAAAGTTATTTTTTAGCCAATTAACCAACTCAGGAAAATTACCAACTATGGACGTAGAAAGATGATTTAAGATATATTCCACTGAGGTAATTTGGGTCGTTTCTTCCATTTCATCAAAACAACGTAATAACCAATTAACTTTATCCAATGTAATTGGATGTAGAACTTTAGTAAAATAAGGTGATATTTCCAAAACATAATCTTTGAAAATAGGAATATTTGGTAATACATTATTTATTTTTTTTAATAATTCATTGCGAGTTAAATTTTGTTCACAGGTAATTTTTACCAGTTCTCTTTTTGTTTGATCTGTTCCTAAAGTAACTAAAATTTTAATAACTAGATTATTCTGTACAGAAATTGAGTTACTCCAGGTGTAAAAACTATTAACTAAATCGGATATGATCACATTTTTTTGACCATTAAAAAACCAAGCTAAACGACGAACTAAGGTAAAATATAACCATTCGTTATTTAACGATATATGCCAAATTTTTAAAGATAATTGTTTTCTGTCTAATGCTGGTAAAATTTCCCAAACTTGATCATTATCAATACACCATATCCATTCTATAAAACTAATTTCTTCAACTCTATTTTGATCAATTTTTTCTTTCAATGCTAATATAGATAGATTAATATTACTGGGTTTCTGTTGTGCTGCTAGAGCAATTAATCTATGAGGTTGATGATCTGGTGGAATAATTTCATGGAGATTTTTATTAATCATAAGTTTCTTTTTTTTGGTCTATTTTTTTGGTGTGTTTAAATTACCTAAGTCTTGTCCTTTAAATTGAATACGAAATACTACTTTTCTATCTGTTGGTAAATCTCCTATTTTAGCATCATTTTCACCTCTTCCTACTACCATAATTTTTCTTTCTAACTGTGATTTATGAGTTTTATTAGAAAATGGCATTTGATATAATGTATATTTAGCAACTTGCCACGCTCTCATTAAACTTAATTCCATGTTGATATCATTGTCACCATAAGCGCTAGTATGACCTTCAATAATCACTCTTTCAACTTGATCTTTAACTTTGGGAGTTTCAAAAATTACTTTGCTATAAATGGGGATTAATTTTTGTAATGTTTTTTCACCTTGAGGATTTAATTTAGAACTATTAGTATCAAATAATATGCTATCTCTCAAGCTAATATCTCCGGTATTAGGGTCAACTTTCACTTGAATGTTATTAGCTTTTAATTCTCTTTGTAACTCATCTATGAATGTTACTTTAATATATTTTTGGGCTTCATTTAGTTGAATTAAAGCAGTAATAAAAAGCAAAGCGAAAAACATTAATAAACCTGACATTAAATCACCAATAGAAAGATAAGTTGCGGAACTTTCTTCATCTTGATCATCGTGATTTTTGTTGAAGTTGAGATCATTAAACATGGGATAATTTACCTGTTGATGTTGATTTTTGGTAATTTACTTTGAGGTTAGGAAAATATATCAAAATACATTATTGATTCCAGCGACGATCATTTTCAATTTTAACTAAAACGTTAGCAGTTTCTAATAAACCACTACATACTTTTGCAATTGAACTATCAGCTTGATTAAAAAATTCAGTTTGCCAATTTGTTGATTTATCTATATATTGATCAAGATGATTTTTTGATGTATTAATATATTGATTGAGATGATTTTCCCAATTATGAAGAAGTGTATTAAACTCTTGAGTTACTGTACCAATATTTCGAGACAATTCTTGTAATTGGGTTAATCTTTCTCCTGAGTTTAAACCCATTGCTGCTGCTAATTGTTGTATTTCTCTCACTCTTGTTTGCATAGTATTAGTTACCTGATCAATTTCATTCATACCTCTAGTGACTTCATTAATAGTATTAGTTAAATCATTCATTAATGATTGTATCCGTTGGGTTTCTTCTGCGAAAGCATCACGTAAATTATCAACAACCTCTTGTAAAGCATTTCTTTGAGTTCCTAATGTACCTTCTAATAATTGATTTTGTTCATTAAAGAATTGAGTTAAACTATTTTGATATTCAATTCTAAATGTTTGTAATTCCTCTTGTACAGTGACACGGGTATTTTGTAAAGTATCATCAATATTAGTTAATGTTTGTTCTAAGTTTTCCTTAGCATTATTCATTAATTGTGATGCTTCTTTACCTACAGTTTCTAATGTTTGTGTTTGAGTTGTGAAGTTTTCATTGGCTTGATTTAATATTTGTAAAAATCGAGAATAAACTACTTGTAATATCTCTTTTTGCTGATCAGATTGAGTTTTTAAAGATTGTTCTAAATCTTCTCGAATACCTCTAAATGTATTTGCTGCTTGTGCTGCACTTTCTTGAAATGCTTCCCGTTGAGATTCCATACCTGTAATACTTGTTTCCACTGCTTTAGTAATAGAAACTCCTGTTTCTTGTAAAACGTTAGTGGTGTCTCTTTGGAAATCATGTAAGGTAGATTGTAAGCTACTAGCAAAATTATTTAATTCTCCTAATGTCTCTTGTTGAAACTGTTGAATAGTGACAATTGAATCAGCTAATTTTTCGGAGATTCCTCCTAATTCATTATTTAATTTAGTTACTGCTGCGGATGCTTGTTGAGTTAAAGTTGCACTTTGATCTAGTCTATCTACTAATGGAATAATTAATTGATTTTTCATTTCAATAATTAAGTTTTCCAGTACATTTCTTTGAACTGTGCTAATTTCAGTTAATGTTTTTTGGGAATCAGCAATATTATTAAATACAGGAGTTAATCTAGTTTCAATTGTTCTATCTAATTGCACACTAACTGCATTTCCTACTTCTGTACCAATAATTCTAGCATCAAGATTTTGAGCTACTCTTTCTAATGCTTGAGATGCTCTTAAATTAGCATTAAAATCAAAGTTTCTAAAACTTGCAGCTATTTCTTTTAAACTATTAACTGCATCATCACGTCCATCTTTTTTAGTAACAGTAATTCTGTGTAAACTCTTTCTTAGTTTATCGTGTTGGGATTGTTTAATCGAGTCTGTAAAAAACAAAAAAATTGTAAATAAACTTCCACATCCTAATCCCATTAAAGATGTAGAAAATGCAGTTTTCATACCTTCTAATAATGTTCCTACTGCTTCCAGTAAAGCATCTGTCTTGTTTAAACTACCTAAAGGAATATCTGCTATTCCTGCTTGAATACCATAAAATGTTCCTAATACACCAATAGCGGTACACAGAGTACCAATAAAACGTAAGTTACTACGAGTAGATTCGTTAAAAATATCGGGATATTGTTTGAGGATATATTTATTATTGTTTATAATAGGTTTATCATTTTCTGTTTCTAAATGATCGTTAATCCAAGATTTTAAATGTATTGTATCTATGTTGATTTTGTGTCCTAATAAATCTTCAATTACCTTTTCTAAATAATCATTAATCGAAGATTTGACATTCTTTGTAGCTATATTGGTTTTCTGTTTTGATAAATGTTTAATTATCTTTTGATCAAAGTTAGATTGTCTATAATATTTTTTTAGTGAGATTATTTCCCCGATTATTCCTCCTATAACAACTATAGCGATCGCTACATAAAAAAGTATAGAAATATCTGGCATATTTTCTTACATCCTCTAATTACTCATTACAAAAAACAGTATATTGTAGGTTAAATTTCATTAAACAAATCAACTTGTCAAACCTGAAATTACCCAAATATTGATATATATATCAAATATTGAAATCCAAGAAAACAGAAGTGTTAAATACTGCAATAAAACTTTACAGTGTTTGGTTTTTACCCAGGTAAAATCCCTTACCAACAGTAATTATACTAGTATTTTTTACAGTCAACCGTCATCATCATTTCCATCAGCAGATTCATCAATTACTGATAATTCTTGATGATGTTTATGATCATGAACCCATTGATCTAAGACATCTTTAATTAAAACTTCTTGAACCCAAATTTTTGCCACAACGGTAAGAGGAAGTGCCAAAAATAATCCTAAAAATCCCAAAAATGTCACAAAGAATAATTGAGAAATTAGGGTGACAGCAGGGAGTAAGGATACTTGATGTGCCATGACCACAGGTGTGATAAAATTGCTCTCAACCTGTTGAATCACAAAGTAGAGAATGAAGACAGCCAGGGCTTTCCAAGGATTATCTAATAGAGCGATCGCCATAGCTGGTAATACACTCATAGTTGGACCGAGATTAGGAATTAAATTCATAAATCCGGCTAATACTGCCAATGCCAATGCTGCTTTTACACCTAAAATTGACAATCCTAATAGACTCATTAATCCCACAACCGCGACAGCAATAATAGCCCCTGTGATCCATCCCGCTAACGATATTTCACACTGATTTAAAATCCCATTGACCCGCGAGCGATAAAATGAGGGAAATAGGCGGATAAATACTTTTCGGTAATCGTGAGGATTAGCTAAAAACATTCCTGTTAAAACTAATACTAATAAAATTTTCAGAACAACTTCTAAAGATCCAGAGACAAAAGCAAAAGAGTTACCTAATAGGCGATTAAATAGCGGTTGTGCTTGTTCAATTAAACCATTCAAATCCGGTATGTAAGGTAATAATTGTGGAGGGATATAAGTTCTGCGTTCATCAACCCAAGCATTAAAACGTTCAAAACCTTGAGGAACTCTATAGGTAAGTTCATGAAATTGCTGGACAAAGGGTGGTACAATTAACCAGAAAAAACAAACCACACCAACCCAAAAAATCACCACAGCCAATAAAACAGCTAATCCTCGTTTGATTCCCAAGCTTTGGAAACGTCGAGCTAGACGATTTAAAGTCGTTGCTAACACCACAGCAGCAAATATTAGTAGCAAAACCTCACGAAGTTGCCACAATATATATAAGGATATAACTAAGGCAATTATACCTATCCATTGACCAATGTTCACAAACGAGACTCCCAGCTTAGTAAGATGCTTTTTGATGTCAATGCCGTTAGGTTAGCTGATTTTAACAACACCACCTATATTTTTTTTGTTAACTTTACTTTTGTCTTGGGACTCGCCATAATAGAACGGTTGCCATCACCATAGTTGGTGATAAAACCATAATTAGCGCACTTGTCACTGTTGCTGGAATCAATAGAAACGGAGCAGCATATTTAATTAATACCGAGAGCAAAGCCGAAAATAATAGCAGTTTCAACAAAAATCCGATCGCCTGTGGGGTGTAGCCGTGTTGATTTTCCATAACAGTGCGGCAAAATACATGATTTTATAGGGTATATACTAATTTAAACCTTACCCTTGAGTTTCTACAATATTTATAAATATAAAACCTGACAAAAAGTAGACAGTTGAGTGATTGTCATTGTTAGTATTGTGTATCAGTTGGATTTGATGTTGATTGCCAAATTCATTCTATTTTCCCATTTCCATGATATACTTACCGGTTTCAATACTATTATTTATTGGTTTATTGCTATTGCTACCATTTATTTGGTTTGCGGTGGCAATAGACGTAGTGGAAATTGCAGTAGCTAAGTTAGGTTTTTCTTCTAACACTGCTTTTTTATTATTAGTGCTAGTTATTGTTACCAGCACAATCAATATTCCTATTTACCGCTTAGAAGCTCCAGTCCAATTAGCAGACGAATTTGCAGCACTGTGGTTAAAAGAATTTTGGGGGATTCCGTTAAGACAAGTGCAACGTTCTACAGTGGTAGCTCTAAATGTGGGTGGTGGATTAATACCTGTGGTGTTAGCATTATACCAATTTTCCCAGGGAAATGCCCTGGCAATTCTGCTAGTTACAGCAATTGTTACCGTTGTTAGCTACTTTGCAGCCCAAGTAGTACCAGGAATTGGGATTCAAATCAATCCCTTACTTGCCCCTTTGAGTGCAGCCGTCTCGGCAATACTAATAGCTTCACCCCATGCTGCTCCTGTAGCCTTTGCTGGTGGTGTTTTGGGGACTCTGATTGGTGCTGATTTGCTGCATCTCAAAGACATTCAAGCGATGAGTTCGGGTGTGTTGAGTCTTGGGGGCGCTGGTGTGTTTGATGGGATTGCTTTATGTGGACTATTTGCCTTGTTACTAAGTTGATGTATCTTATTTGTCCTTTGCCAGTTGTCAGTTGTTAAAAATAAAGTCACCAAAGTAAAGCCTGGATTGATTCTGAAGGCAGCACAGGTGTAAAATTCAGAGACATCTTGGAGTGAATATCACAATCCGTAGATTTTGTCCTGATTGTATTAATTAGGAGCAGAAAATTGTATTGAGTCCCATTAGCAATAAGTTACAATGAGCAGGGTGGCGTTAAAAATTGTCGCTGTGGTCAGGCCAGAGATACATAGCCAGAGTGAAGAAGTTTGAGATAATTTTACTTATCTTCACATATTTTAGTGATCTCACGTCTATTTACTTAATTTCAGCTTTTAAGTCTACTGGGTCTTAGATGTGTATCTAACAATAACATCGTAAATAACTGCTCTTATACCTTTCTTGGATTAATTTTCTCAGCTAGGATACAGCAGAAATTATAGCAACATAGATTCAGTAACTTTAATTGCAAATCAACCAAAACTCTTGTCAGCGGGTCACGCATTACCTATATCAACCATCATCTTTTTCCGTCATGGTGCTGATTGTTAAAAAAGATTCTCATCGAAATAGACATACCTTAAAGGCCTTGAATCAGCTACTGTTGACAGGTAAATCTTTACGGTTTATGGCTTGCATAATAGCCTTATTCACATTATGGGGGTATAAAACTGTACAAAATCACGTTGTACAACCACAAGCAATATTAGTTCTAGGCGGTTCTACTCGCCTGTTAGAAAGGGAAAAGTTTACAGCTAAATTAGCGCATCAACATCCAAATATACCGATTTGGATTTCTGGGGGTAGTCCACCTCAGCATACCAAAAAAATATTTGCTAATGCAGGAGTTGATCTTCGTCGTTTAAATTTAGATTATGAAGCTGTAGACACAGTTACTAATTTTACCACTTTAGTAGATGAATTACAATCTCGTGGGATAAAAAGTGTTTACTTAATCACATCTGACTTTCATATGGTTCGTGCTTGCGTAATTGGTGAAATTGTTTTAGGTAGTCGAGGCATAAATTTTAAACCCGTATCAGTTCCTTCCAAAAATTCACCAGAACCCATTGAAAAATCTATTCGGGATGGTGCTAGGGCAGTGATTTGGGTAGCTACAGGTTACACAGGTGCTAATCATGCTAAAAATAAACCAATCCCAAAAAGCTAACCATTGACATAAATCTGAGGATGAAGTTTATTCTGTATAAGAATCTGTTAACACCAAGTTCAACCAACGGGAAATAGCACATTACAGGACTTAACGTAGGTATAATATTCTAGATTGTAGTCAGGACTTGAGTTTGCTTTTGGAGACGTTACGGAAATAAGATCAGGGCTAAAGCCCTGACTAAAAACAAATGATATGATATTTTTTTGTGGAACTTGCGTAAGTTCTAGATCAGAACGAAATTAAAAGTTCAAAATTTTCGATAGTTTCCAATTCCCAATATCACCACAATTTGATACCCTATCTTAAACAGTTTTGAGAAAAGTTAAAGCGTGGAAATTCAAATTGGGCGGGGAAAATTGGCTCGACGAGCCTATGGAATTGATGAAATTGCTTTAGTCCCTGGTAACAGAACACTCGATCCGAGTTTAGCTGATACTAAATGGAAAATCGGCAATATTGAGCGAGAAATCCCCATTATTGCCAGTGCAATGGATGGTGTGGTTGATGTGAAAATGGCCGTTCGTTTGTCCCAGTTGGGGGCATTGGGAGTAATTAATTTAGAGGGTATCCAAACTCGTTATGATGATCC
Source organism: Dolichospermum circinale AWQC131C (assembly GCF_000426905.1). Classification (NCBI taxonomy): domain Bacteria; kingdom Bacillati; phylum Cyanobacteriota; class Cyanophyceae; order Nostocales; family Aphanizomenonaceae; genus Dolichospermum; species Dolichospermum circinale. The sequence continues at coordinate 94,575 of NZ_KE384633.1, read as the reverse complement.
CGAACCGATTTTAGATCGGATTGCCTCCGTGGGCAAAGACGAATTTGTGAGCCTGATGCAAGAACTATATGCCGAACCAATAAAGCCGGAATTAATTGAAAAACGTATTCAGGAAATTAAACAACAAGGCGGTATTGCAGCGGTTAGTGCAACTCCAGCAGGTGCAAGCAAATATGGTGAAGTAGCAGCATCTTCAGGGGCAGATTTATTTTTTATCCAAGCTACAGTAGTTTCTACTGATCATCTATCCCCAGAATCTGTTACTCCCCTTAATTTAGAGGAATTTTGCCGCTCTATGCCCATTCCCGTGGCCTTGGGGAATTGCGTTACTTATGAAGTGACACTGGAATTAATGAAAGCTGGTGCAGCAGCAGTATTAGTGGGTATTGGACCTGGTGCAGCTTGTACCTCTCGCGGGGTACTGGGCGTGGGCGTACCTCAAGCTACTGCGATCGCTGATTGTACGGCCGCTAGAGACGATTATTACCAAGAAACCGGAAAATATATTCCTATCATCGCTGATGGTGGTTTAATCACTGGTGGAGACATCTGTAAATGTATCGCCTGTGGTGCAGACGGTGTGATGATTGGTTCTCCCTTTGCTAGAGCCGCAGAAGCCCCTGGACGGGGTTATCATTGGGGCATGGCAACCCCTAGCCCCGTATTGCCTCGTGGGACTCGGATTCGCGTTGGTACTACCGGAACTCTAGAACAAATACTCACAGGCCCTGCCGGCTTAGATGACGGTACTCATAACCTTTTAGGCGCTTTAAAAACCAGCATGGGAACTTTAGGCGCTAAAAACATTAAAGAAATGCAGCAAGTTGAAGTCGTCATTGCTCCTTCTCTACTAACCGAAGGCAAAGTTTACCAAAAAGCCCAACAGTTAGGCATGGGTAAATAACTCATTCACGTCATTGGTTAGTGGTCATTGGTCATTAGTCGAGAGTTTTCTGCTAACAACGGACAAATGACCACTAAAAACGGACAATTGACAACAACTTTGAGAATGACTGGAAAAATCACATATCTAGCCTACAATAGAAGTGGCGGAGACAAATGTTTCCGTTCACTCCTCACACCACATTCCGCCCGGACTATTGTTCGGGCGGTTCCTTATGTTGGACATGAATTTTCTAATTTCTTTGCAAATACTCATCCTTAAACCCTAAGAGGAGGTTTTTGCTGTGGTAGAATTTTCACCAAGCTCGGAAATATTTTATGTAAAGGTTTTTAGGTATGTCAGCAGCACAACAAGTTACAGAATCTACGTTTAAGCCAGAAGTCCTCGACAGCGAAGTTCCCGTATTAGTTGATTTTTGGGCCCCTTGGTGTGGTCCATGCCGCATGGTAGCCCCTGTTGTTGACGAAATTGCGGTTCAGTACGTAGGGCAAATCAAGGTTGTGAAGGTCAATACTGATGAAAATCCTAATATTGCAAGTCAGTATGGTATTCGCAGTATTCCCACACTAATGATTTTCAAAGATGGAGTAAAAGTAGATATGGTGGTCGGTGCTGTACCTAAAACCACTTTAGCTAACACTTTGGAAAAGTATCTTAAAGCTGAATAAGTAACAAAATTCTCTTGGGTTATTTATTCATTGATACGATCAATTACGTACCGAAAATGGTGCTTACAGAAAAAGCCTAGTGTCAGTACCACTTTCGGGCATTCTTGTGATGATTGTTAGTTCGATAAAACTTAGTTACTGAGAAACCTATATTGTAATAATTACAGTCAATATGGGAAATATCATCTAAAATAACGTAAGTTACTGGTACAGCAAGGCATTCAAAAAGCAAATTACATAAGCCTTTTAGGGATTTTTAGTGATTGTTAGTTGACTTATGCCGCAGTGTGCTAGTAACTTGAGTTAAAATATAATGCCATTATTACGGCAGTACGTATGACCTCTGAAGCGTCTTTTTCTTCATTAGATTCTCTGCAAGCGGATATTGCTGAACTAATAGGCCGTTTACCAACACTAAAACATCGGCAATTTATTCAGCAGTCCCTATCTACAATTTTGCGTCTTGCGGATAGTGACATTGAACGTCTTGACTGGAAAATACTATCTGCTGCTTTAGTAGATATGGAACGTGGTTTCCAGTTGTTTTATAATTATCGTCATATACGTAAAATTACTATCTTTGGCTCGGCTCGTCTAGCACCAGAAACACCAGCATACCAAATGGCCGTTGCATTTGGTCGCGCCGCTTCCCAGTTAGGATTTATGATTATGACTGGTGGTGGTGGTGGAATTATGCAAGCTGGTCAAGAAGGCGCTGGAAGAGACAATTCCTTTGGTTTAAATATTCAGTTACCTTTTGAACAACAAGCTAACCCCATTATTCACGGTGATACTAAACTAATTAACTTTAAATATTTCTTTACCCGCAAATTATTTCTTTTAAAAGAAAGTGATGCTGTGGCTTTGTTTCCCGGTGGTTTTGGGACTCAAGACGAGGCTTTTGAATGTATGACATTAAGCCAAACAGGTAAATTTGGTCCAGTTCCTTTAGTATTAATTGATCAACCGGGAGGTGATTATTGGCGCTCCTGGAATCAGTATATTGATGAGAAATTGGTAAAGACGGGGCTTGTTAGTCCTGATGATCCTAGTTTATACACAATTACAGATAATCTAGAAGTTGCTTGTAATGCTATTACTAGTTTTTACCAAGTTTATCATTCTAGTCGTTATGTTGGTGATCAACTAGTGATCAGGTTAAGAGAAGATTTATCAGATGAGCAAGTGGAAGCACTTAATACTAACTTTAGTGATATTCTGCTAACAGGCAAAATTGTCAAGAGTCAAGCATTACCCCAAGAAGGACAAGATGAAACATCTAATTTACCTCGCTTAGTTTTATATTTCAATCAACGAGATTTAGGGCGTTTATATCAAATGATTGGGGTAATTAATCAGATAGGAATTCCCACTCCAGAGGAAGCAGCACATCCAGAAAGGAAATAGACTACAGGAAGCTATTAATTAGTCAAAATGTGGCAGCAAATAGGAAATAAACAAAAAAGGTGAACTAATATCATGTAATCTAATTGACTTTAAAATATGTGACCATACTAATTATTATGACTCAATACTGATAAATATAATCAGGCTTGTATATTAGTAGATGTGATTAGGAAAAGAGGAAACAAGAACTAGGAAATAGAAACTGATTACGTAGATATAGCGCACAGAGTAGGCTTGATACGGGGTGGTTAAAATACAGCAGATTTTATCTGATACCTGGTGTGGCGTATTACGTTAGTAGATTACTTGAATGATTCACAAAAAAAATAAAATAAAGGAATTTAACTATGCTGGAATTATTAGGATCAGGTTTGTTTTCTCTGTGGCTAGAAATGGCTAAGGTACAAATTCAACCTCTAGAAGCCTTGAGTACACTAGCTTGGCCAGGTAGCCCTAGTTTGATTCTTGTCCCTGATCCTAGCCCGGCCGGAGCTATAACCGTACAAGAATATCTCAAGGGTTTAATTACATCAAAATTAATTGACCAAAATCTCATGTCCTCTCAGGGGATTTGGTTACAGTCAGGACCGATGTTAATGGCTAACCATCAAGGTACTATACCTTTACCCGCTGCTTCTTTAACTAAAATTGCTACGTCTTTAGCGGCTTTTAAAACTTGGGGACCAAATCACCAGTTTCAGACTTTAGTGAGTAGCACAGGACCTGTGGTAAATGGGGTGGTACAGGGCGATTTAGTGATTACTGGTACTGGTGATCCTATGTTTGTCGGGGAAGAGGCTATCGCTCTGGGAAATAGTCTGAATAAAATAGGTATTAAGCAGGTAAAGGGAAATTTAATCATTACTGGTGCTTTTGCGATGAATTTCCAACGCGATCCATTACTTGCTGGTCAATTACTCAAGCAAGCACTAAATCACCGTACTTGGTCTCGTTCTGTGGTTTTCCAATATTCTGTTATGCCCAAGGGAACACCTAAACCCCAAGTTATTATTGCTGGTAATATCAAGGTAGACCCTCAACCGAAAGTAGGACAAACTTTACTAGTACGTCATCTTTCCTTACCTTTGCCAAAAATAATTAAGGAAATGAATGTTTTTAGTAATAATGATATTGCGGAAATGTTGGCTGAATCTGTGGGGGGTGCTGATGTAGTTAGTACCACAGCAGCCCAACTTGCTGGAGTCTCCAAGTCAGAAATTCTTCTGATTAATGGTTCTGGTTTGGGTAAGGAAAATCGGATTTCTCCCAGAGCCGTTTGTGCTATGTTTATGGCATTACAACGGGAATCTAGTTCTTACAAGTTGACTTTATCTGATTTGTTTCCTACTTCGGGGTTGGATAACCGAGGTACAATGCATTCTCGACATATGCCCAAGGCAACTGTGATGAAAACTGGTACTCTTAATGATGTAAGTGCTTTAGCAGGAGTTGTACCTACACGCGATCGCGGTTTGGTTTGGTTTACAATCATTAACCGTGGTGGAAATATATCCGCTTTTCGGGCTGAACAAGATAAACTTCTCCAACATTTAGAAAAAGAATTAGAAGTATCTACGGATATTCCCCCTACCCTTGTCCCTCCCAAAGATAATTCTTTACCAAATTTCGGTGCAGCTAATCGCAATGAAATTTTGTATAGAGGTTAGTTACTGTCTGTTGTTGGGCAGGGCTGTATCAATACAATTTTTAGCGGTTATAAACTGCATCTACATTGTATCTATTTTCGGGGGAGAACAGGAAAATGATTTGTTTTTCAAATCTAAACTCTAGCTATTGTCACAATCTCTAACTGATCCTGGTATTTACCCTGGCGAGTTTCATAATTAACAGCACAGGGTTCACCTTCTAAAAATAGCAATTGTACTACACCTTCATTAGCATAAATACGACAGTCAGCACTGGAAGAATTGGAAAATTCTAAGGTAAGATGACCCCTCCATGCTGCTTCGGCAGGTGTTAAATTTGCTATTATACCACATCTAGCATAAGTAGAATTATGCACAATTATGTCATTAGCAAGAAAATTTTCTAAACCAGGTACAGAAATATCATAAACTTCTTCCATTCCTGCACATTCTATAGATTTAATTTCGTCCCAAAGTATATGATCATGAATTTGTAGTCTAGACTTTGTTGCTAAGAGAATAGAATACATTTTTTCTTCAAATCTTCTTTGTTTAATTGAATCAGGTAAAAAGCCTATTTCATTAAAGAATTTCCAAACCGCCTCGGATGATTGAAAAGCCAAAACATAAGCATTACGACCATTTGCTGGCTTCCTAACTCTAATTTGGCTGGGAATACCAAATCTTAATAATAAATGATGAACGTCACGAATCAGACGTTCACTGATAGAGCAATATTCAACCGCTAAAGTTGGTTTTGCTCTTGTAGATTCTCCCACTAAATAAACACTACCATCACCAGAAAATAAAGCACGGAGAAAAGCTGCTACTACTACTTTTGGTGCTGTAAATACTCGTTGAGGAACAAATTTTCCTAATGCTCCTACATTCAAACCATAAGATTGTAACCATAGATTAGCTCTATTATGAGTTACTACACCACCTCTACCAGCTTGATTAACTAAACGATAACCAAAATCTTTACCTTTATAAGTCACTTCTTGATCAAGAACTGTTTTAACACAGTTTTTTAAAGTATTGACTAGCACTTCATCCTCAGATGTAAAGCATGGACTACTACCAGGAGTATGACATTGACCTTCAGAAATCATTAAACCTAGTAATGTTGCTTCATCAATAGTTAAATCTCCATGACCAAATATTGGTATAGATTTAGGAGTAGCTATTTTAACTCCTGAAGTTAATTCTTCTAAAGGTTTCCATCCTGTCTCTGTCAAAAAAGGATGATTTGAAGTAGCTTGAATAACCGCACCTTTTTTAGTTGTCACTTGATAAATCGGCTTTACTCCTTGTGGTATAACAGCCGTAGCATCAGTTTTAATAATCCCTTTTTCTTCGCTATAACTTGCTGTTTGTCCACCTGCAAATTCCTTAATTGGTAAATATGCTCCTGTAGCTGCATCAACAATTTTTGTATCTCCTGTCAAACATTTGCCGATACAAATTACTGTAATATTGGCTGGAACTTCTAGCTTTTCTAAGGCTACACCCAAACCGTAAGAATGAGCAGGTAAGATAAAATAGCTACCACTTTCACTTGTATGTAACTGAGTGGACTCTAGATTTTGGGGGTTAAAATTTTTAGGGTCAATGACAGTACCAGGAATGTGGCGAAAAATCCGAAATTCAGATGCAGAAAGACGGATATCATAGCCATAGGAAGAAAGTCCGTAACTAATTACAGGTTGGGGAATCTGAGATGGATCAGGTTGTAATTTACGAATTAAACTAGACTCAAAGGGCGAAATCATGCCTTTTTCAGCCATTTTAGTAATCCAGATGTCGTTTTTAATCACGGGTTGATTTTTTTATTGAAAGCACTAACGTTAATTTTAGGATATTTTGACTGCCTTTTTGCAGTTCAAAATGTTATGTATATAATGAAGTGCGGAATGTGGGATAAAAATCAAAACATCAAATAAATGATAGCTCAACTTTTATCTATTTTCTAGAGAATTATTAAATGTGGGTTTAAATTTGACTTGTAAACAAGTCTGGGATTTATTTTTTGGAGTTAGTTATAAGTAAATTTGTAGCAGTATTAAGTCTTCCATCTTCCATGTGAATAACACGATCAGCTATATCTAAAATTCGATCATCATGGGTAACAAGTAAAATAGTACAATGTTGCTCTTTGGCTAAAATTTGCATTAAATTAACTACATCTCTACCTGTTTTTTTATCTAATGCTGCTGTAGGTTCATCTGCTAAAACTATGCTAGGATGACTGACTAAAGCACGAGCGATCGCTACTCTTTGTTTTTGTCCTCCAGATAAATTATCAGGATAATAGTTTATTCTTTCACCTAAACCAACTTCTTTTAATATAGCTTCTGATTTAGCGATCGCTTGTTTTTTGCTAATATTTTCATGAAGTTCTATGGACATTTGTACATTTTCTCTTGCTGTTAAAAAGGGTAATAAATTATGTGCCTGAAAAATATAACCAATATGACGACGTATTTGGACTAATTGCTCTTCACTTGCCCCATATAATTCTTGATTTAATTCTTGTAAACTACCATTTTGTACTGAGCGTAAAGCGCCAATTAAGGAAAGTAAAGTTGTTTTTCCTGATCCAGAAGGTCCTGTCAAAATGACAATCTCTCCCGCTTTTATTTCTAAATTAATGTCAAATAACACCTGTTTCTGTAACTCTTTTTGTCCGTAAAAATGGTTTAAATTCTCAATTTTTATGCTGGTTTTCATAATTAGAACTCCTAAACTATTAAACAATTTTTAAAAAATATCAGCAGGATCGGCAGATTTTAGTTTAGCAACGGCGGTTGCACCAGAAATAAAACACATTAACATGGTGGCAACGAAGACAAAGATTCCTCTTTCCCAAGTCATAATTATAGGTAAAAGAGTAGCTGCTTTTGTAAAATGATATTGAATTATGGCAATGAGAAAGCCGGGAATATAGCCTAAAATAGCAATTAAAACAGCTTGTTGTAATACCATTGATAGGAGGTATTTATTACGATAACCAATGGCTTTTAATGTAGCATATTGGGGTAAATGTTCAGAAACATTAGAATAAAGAATTTGATAAACAACGACAATTCCTACGATAATTCCTAATGCAACTCCTAAGTTAAAAATAAAGCCAATTGCTGTGCTAGTTTGCCAGTAATTTTTTTCAAAGTTAATAAATTCTTGTTTACTTAAAATTTTCACATCTTTGGGTAAATACTGCTTAATTTTTTTGCCAAAATTTTCTACATTTGCATTACTTTTTAATTTAATAAAACCAACCTCTATGATACCTTTTTTACGATTAGAAAAAATCCTTTGAAAATTCAGATGACTGGTAATTAAATTACCATCTGAACCAAAAGATGTACCTAATTGAAATAAACCAGCTACTTTGATTTTCCGATTATTTCCACTAGCTGTTATTTCAGTAATTACCTTTTGTTGTTTTTGAAATTCAGCAACAACCGGACCAAATTCACTTCTTGAACCTTGATCGAATAGTACTTGATCGGGTATTTTTAATTTATCTATATTTTCATTAACACCTGGTAAATCAAAAATTTGATGTCTAATATCAAAACCAATAACAAAAATATTCCGCCAATTATTTCTGGTTTGAGGATTTTTCCATTGACCAAAACCCAAATAAATTGGGGTAACAAAATCTACTTCTGGAAAAGCTAAAGTTTGAGTTAAACGACGTTCAGGAAAACTTTCCATAGCAATTAAAGCGGTACTACGAGGACTAATTAAAAAACAATCTCCATTTAATCCCTGATGTAAATGAACAGCACTATCAAATAAAGCATCACGAATACCTAACTGCATAAAAACAATAACTACGGCAAAAATTACGCCAGAAAGGGCGACAATTAGTCTAATTTTTTGATATCTTAGTTGTAACCAAGCTGTGGGTAATTTGTTAAACATGATTGATTTTATGAGTGATAATTGAGATATTAAACAAGATATTAATTATCAGTTTTTCCAGGATTAATAATGACATTAACTTGTAAATTAGTCAACCGAGAAACTTTGATACTGTCTTGGGGATTCAACTTAATTTTTACCTCTACAACTCTAGCGTCTGCGTCTGCTACTGGATCTGTACCTAATACATTTTTACTACTAATTTCTAAGCCAATTTCGTCCACAATTCCCGTTAATTCTTCCACAATACCATCGCCTTTTATGGTGGCAATTTGCCCTAATTTTACTTTATTAATATCGGTTTCATATATTTCAGTTGTGACATACATTTGCTGAGTATTACCAATCGCAACAATGCCTTTATTGCTAATAAGTTCACCAGGCCAAGTGTGAATTTTAATAATTTGCCCATTTTGAGGGGAACGAACATAGGATAAATCTAAATTAGCTTGAGCAGTTTTGACGGCTTTTTGTGCAGCTTCTAATTGTGTATTTGCTAAAATTACATCTGTAGGTCTTACTTCTGATACTGCGGCTAAAGTTGCTTGATCCTGACTGATTTGACGACTAACTGTGTTAATAGTACGATTAAGATTTGCCGTGGCTTGATTAATTTGCTCTTGTTTAGTGGTAATAACTTGATTTAAAGTTGATTTTGCTTCTTTTAGTTGATTTTCTTTGATTTCTTTTTGCAGACAAATGTTATCTTTTTGAGAAGTGGAAACAGCACCATCTGTATATAAATTTTCATAGCGACTACATTCTGTTTGGGCATTTTTTAATTCAGATTCAATTCTCTGAATGACAGCTTTTTGAGTATTTTTTTGCCCTTCTAAATCGTATTTTAAACTAGCAATGGTGGCTTTTTGGGTGGTAATTTGTCCTTGTAATTCGGCTTGAGTTGCTTGAAATTTGGATTTTTGAGCAGTAATTTCGCCTTGTTTTGCACCAGCTTTTACTTGTTGTAAACGTGCATTGGCAACTTTAACGTTTGTTTTAGCTTCTTCTAAAATTGCAGTGAGGCGATCGCTATTATCAAGAATTGCAATGATTTGTCCCGCATTTATTTGTTGTCCACGTTTAACTAAAAGTTTTTTAACTCTTGCACCTTCCATAAAAGCGGGGGCTGATAGTTGAATAACTTCTCCCTGGGGTTCTAAATATCCTAAAGCTGCTATTGCTTGAGGAAGATTTTGATTTTGCAAAGAAACTGGTAAAGATGTTTGATTAGGTAACTGTTTTTTAACTATAGAGTAGGCGATCGCCATCACAAATCCTGAACTGACTATAGCAATAATTAAGGTAGTTGTACCGCTCTTTTTGAAAGAATTGAATAGTTGTGAATTCATATTTTCTCACGTTTTTAATTGTGTTATTATCTTAATATACCTTTAAGTTGTATTTTAATTTTTAATATTGAGAAATTTATGAACTTGTCTAGCACATAAATAGCCACTTATAATAGTTCCTCCAAACCCATGTCCTGGATAAGTCCAAGCTGAGGCAAAATAAAGCCCCGGAATAGGAGATTTATTAGCACTATATCAGTAGAATCTATGGTACTTTTAGGAATGCGATGTTTGCGCCAATCAAAGTCAAAACCATCAATCACAGCCATACGACTTCCATAAGTGTGATCCGGTGTTTGCGGATTTGGGTCATAATATTCAGATAAAGGTAATCTTACATCTGGATTGGAACGAAATTGTTGTTTGCGAGTAAGTATATTTTCCCAAAGTTCTAATAAAGTTTTAGCCCCAGGATAACAGCAACCCATTCCTACGACAGCAATATTATATATGTCTGACATGGTTTTGTGACATGAGTGTTTTTGTACTTAATTCTCAATTACTCTATCAAACTTGATTGTAGAATTGATGAATCCTGTAACAATATTTTACAATTTTTGGCTTTTACCCATGGAATATCTCTGATTTTTTTCTCTTGCGAGAAATATCGGTACAACCCGATAAAATCGTCGTCAATAGAGTTTCTTTTTGTTGGTAAAGATTATTACTGTTGTAAAAATACTTAAGGTTGATGAGAGCGACGAACTTCTGTAATCTGATCTGCTACATCTAAAAGAGACTTTGGCATTTGAGAACCTGTAAGAATAATATCAAGATGAGGAGGACGGTGAGAAAGAAAATCTAAAACCTCACTTTCAGGAATTAAACCGAAATTAACCGCTAAACTCAACTCATCTAATACCAGTAAAGAATACTTACCTTGATTAACTACCTGTTGAGTATATTGCCACAGTTTTTCTAGGGAAAGCTTTTCCCCTTCGTCCAAATCGGAATTATCAATATAACGAGGCAAATCACAGCGAATCCAATCTAAGTTTTGTCCCATTGTAATGGGTCGTTCATGCCCTTGACGGATACCACCTTTAAGAAACTGAACTATTAGTACTGGTGTACCTTGTCCAGCAATTCTCAGCACTTGTGCCATGACGCTTGTAAAAAAGCTACGTTGAGAACTAGTAAAAACTTGCACTAATCCTGCTACGGAATATGGTAAACTGAGAGTAGAATTTGAGGCTGAAATTTCTAATTGGGCAACCATAGGACAAACTTGAAAACTTGGTGATAAATTTAATGGTGTTACTAAAATGGTGTTACTAAATTGACGTATAAAAATCAAAAATTGCATTGCTCAAATTTTTACCCTCTGCGTCTTTGCGTTTGGGAGTGAGAAAGATTCATCCTTAAATCCATTGAAGCCAATTTAATAATTTACGGGTCAATTGATAGCAAAACACATAATCATCCTACAGCAGTATTTAGGATTCCCATAGTAAAATATTCTGACTTGATGCGGTTAATATGTATAAGGCAGTAAGCAAAAATTCAAAAGGCAATTGTAATGGCTTGGCAACGTCCTGACGGCAGAAAACCCAGCGAACTCCGTCCCCATAGTTTTTATCCTAATTTCACCCGCTTTGCCCCTGGTTCGGTTTTGGCTAAATGTGGTGATACTCAAGTTCTTTGTACCGTGAGTGTAGCTGAAGGAGTACCTAAATTTTTGGCGGGAACTGGTCAAGGTTGGTTAACGGCAGAGTATAGAATGCTACCTTCTGCTACCCAAAAACGTCAGGAACGGGAATTAATGAAATTATCAGGGAGAACCCAGGAAATTCAGCGTTTAATTGGCAGAAGTTTAAGGGCTGCGTTAGATTTTGAGGTTTTAGGAGAACGGACGCTAATGGTGGACACAGACGTATTACAAGCCGACGCGGGAACGAGGACAATGGCAATTACAGGGGGTTTTGTGGCTTTAGCTCATGCTATATCTCAATTATTGCAGCAAGGGGTGTTAGAGCGATCGCCTTTATGTAGACAAATAGCGGCGATTTCTGTAGGCTTATTACAAGGTGAACCATATTTGGATCTAAACTATATTGAGGATGTGTCAGCAGAAGTGGATTTTAATGTAGTTATGAATCATAAAATGCAAATTATTGAAGTTCAGGGAACAGCGGAGGAGGGAAGTTTTAGTCGTCAACAATTGAATCAAATTTTAGATTTTTCTGAACAAGGAATTCAGCAATTATTAATTGCTCAAAGAAATGCAATTAGTGATTGGAATACCTTATTCATAGAAAATTAAAATAGAAAATTAAATTGTCATAATTCCCCAGTTAAAAAATTCAATTAGTTTCAATTAGTGGCCGTAAACTTGCAACCAAAAAGAAATTCAGAGCAATCTTGGCTAATTCGGTGTTTGTCAGCATTTCTGTTGTTAGGTCAAATTTCATTACATTTTCTGTGCGGAAAAACTTATTATCGCAAGATATTAGAACATACAGTAAAAGCAGGACCGGGTGCAATTTACCCAGTTTTATTAGTCAGTGGTTTTGCGGGGATGATTTTCACTATTCAAACTGCTAGGGAATTAGTGAGATTTGGGGCTGTAAATACTGTTGGCGGTGCATTTGCTGTAGCATTTTGTCGGGAATTAGCGCCAATTTTAACTGCTAGTATTATCGCTGGACAAGTTGGTTCAGCTTTTGCGGCGGAATTGGGAGCAATGCGAGTAACAGAACAAATTGACGCTTTATATATACTCAGAACAGACCCTATTGACTATTTAGTTTTACCTAGAGTTATTGCTTGCTGTTTAATGATGCCTATCATGATGATTTTTTCCTTAATTGTAGGTATTATGGGCGGTACTTTTGCGGCCATGCAGTTTTATCAAGTTGTTCCCGAAACATTTTTAGAATCAGTGAGAGAGTTTTTAGTACCCTCAGATATTTTTATTATTTTACTTAAAGGGTTAATTTTTGGGGCTATAGTTGCTGTTAATGGCTGTAGTTGGGGACTGACAACTCAAGGGGGAGCAAAGGAAGTGGGAGAGTCAGCAACTACCGCTGTTGTTACTACCTGGGTGGCAATTTTTATGATGGATTTTATATTGGCGTTACTATTGTTTGAGCAGCCTGTATTTTAAAGGGAACAGGGAATAGGGAACAGGTTACAGGTTACAGGTTACAGGTTACAGGTTTTGGGCAACTTTACTTTTCGTTACTTATGTCGGGTTTTTCCCGTTTACCTACTTATACTCTTCGACTTATTCTCCTAATTTTTCAAACAATTTCGCCAACATGACGTTAGAAAATATAAAACCATCGGTATCGCTAAAGCGTAACCTATCTTTAACAATTTTTACCCAACCTCTATCAAAGTATGGTTGCAAACAGCTTTGAATTTTCTCAACTTGATGATTACCAAATTTTGCGACTAGGGAATTTAAACTAACTCCTTCCGCTAACCGTAGTCCTAGCATTAAAGTTTCTAATAAAATATCATTTGCAGAAGTGACTGGACAATCCATGACAGCACCGGCTTTTAACCATTGGTAATATTCCTGGGTTTTGCGGGGACGAGTAAAGCGTTTACCTTGAGTATAGCTGGCAGCGCCCATACCAAAACCATAATAAGGACGATTTTCCCAGTAGACTCGATTATGTCTACATTGGTGTCCTGGTTGGGCATAATTGGAAATTTCGTAATGTTCGTAACCAGCCTGTGTTAACATTTTATGCCCTAGATGATACATTTTAACTGTGGTTTCATCTGTGGGTAGGGGATGATCTCCCGGCCGATAATAACGGTTGAAGACTGTTCCCGGTTCAATGGTAAGATCATAGACAGAAATGTGGGTTGGTGCGGCTGCTATAGCTTGAGTTAAGGAATCTTGCCATGATTCTAAACTCTGGTGTGGTAAGCCGGAAATTAAGTCTAAGCTAAATTCGGGAATCTCGACTTTATGGATTAACTCTATAGCTGTAATAATATCCATCAGTGTATGCGATCGCCCTGCGGTTTTCAACAATTCTGCTTGGAAAGCTTGTACACCCAAACTTACGCGATTTACTCCTAAGCTGCAATAACCAGCGATATGTGCTAAATCAAAGGTCCCTGGATCAATTTCCATAGATATCTCTACCCTAGATGTGATCCCAAACCGCTTTTCTAAGGTTGTTAATATACATTGTAACTGTTCTGTTGATAACAGCGAAGGAGTACCACCGCCAAAAAAAATTGTTTCTAAAGGTTGACCATAAACTGGCGCAATTCTGATTTCTTGACATAAAAATTCCACATATTCGCTAATTGTCCCAGAATTTTCACCCCGCGAGCGATCGCCTACCACGAATACGGGAAAATCACAATAATAACACCGTCGCCGACAAAAGGGAATATGTACATAAGCAGAACGAGGAATTTCCCAATCAGTATTTTGTTGACTCATTCTTTTAAAAATTGTGAGGTGAATATGATTTGAATATTAAAAATCATGAAAATGAGGAGTTTGTTGCCAAAATTTTGGCCTTTTTGCCTAAAAATAAAAATAATATGCAGTTAAAACTCTTTAGTTATAATGTTGGCATATTTTCTCGGTCTGATCAGATAATATGATTTCATATTTCTGAATTTACCCAACAGGATAGAAGCAAACATACTTTACTTTATCAAATAAATACCGTTGTAGGAACACAACACCACCATGCTGGATGTCTTTATTATTCTCTCATTTATCTTAGCAGCGTCAGGGATAGGTTATTTCAGCACTGATCTACTCTCCCCAGGTACTCTCCATGGAGTCACGAATGTAGAGGCCTTACGCTTAGTTATAGCCGTCTTTGCTGCCATTATTGGCGGTGCTGTAGGGCTAAGTTTCCAAACTACATACCGTCGTTTAGAATCACAAGTCCGGGAAATGCCTCTAGAAGCGATTTTAACCCGGTCTATTGGCTTAATAATTGGACTACTATTAGCTAACTTGATGTTAGCACCTCTATTTTTACTACCCATTCCTCCAGATTTTAGCTTTATTAAACCCCTTGTAGCTGTTGTTGGCAGTATTATCCTCTCTGTTACAGGCATGAACTTGGCCGATACCCATGGACGGGGTTTGTTAAGATTAATTAACCCCAATACGGTAGAAAGTATGGTAGTAGAAGGAACTCTTAAACCTGCTAATACCAAAGTTTTAGATACTAGCTGCATTATAGATGGCCGCATTGAAACACTACTAGAAACCGGATTTTTAGAGGGGTTAATTCTTGTTCCCCAATTTGTTTTACAGGAATTACAGCAAGTAGCTGATGCTACTAAAGACCAAAAACGGGTCAGGGGCAGAAGAGGACTAGAAATTCTCAACCGCATTCGAGAAACTTACCCGGAGCGTATTGTAATTAACACTGTAGATTATGAAGACACTCCTAATGTTGATGCGAAATTAATCCGTTTTGCTCAGGAAATTAATGGCACATTACTCACTAATGATTATAACTTATCAAAGGTTGCTAGTGTGCAAAAAGTCCCGGTTTTGAATGTTAATGATTTAGTAAATGCCGTCAGACCAACTTATTTACCTGGTGATAATCTTGATTTGAAAATTCTCAAAGAAGGTAAAGAACCAAGTCAAGGAATTGGTTATTTAGATGATGGCACAATGGTAGTAGTGGAAGAAGGTAGTCCTTATGTGGGTGGTGAATTACGGGTAGTAGTTACCAGCGCTTTACAAACTTCCGCTGGGAGAATGATTTTTGCCAAACCCCAAGCTTCTGCCTTAGCGTAACAGATAAACCACGGAAAATTAGAGTTAAGCTATGCAAATCGGTGTGGGAAAACTGCACCGATAAACTACATTTAATTTTATTTCGCGCAAAGAGGCAAAGGAAGAAATAAATACATGAAATCTGAACTAATGTAAAACTAGAAATTATAAATATTTTTCCATTACATAATTTTTAAATTTTATTCCTCGACGTTCTACTTCTTGTTCTTTGACTACAGTAAATCCCCAGTATTGAAAAAATGGTTTTGCGGTAATACTTACTTCTGCATATAGCCGATTAATTTTTCTAGATTTTGCCATATTTTCTATATGAGTCAAGAGTTTTGAACCTATACCTTGCCTTTGGTATTGGCTATGACAATAAAAACAATCAATATGCCCATTTGCTTCTAATTCTGCAAAACCAACTATTTCACCATGCTTTTCTGCAATAAAAGGCAGCTTGGATTTTAACCTTTCATGCCAAAATTCATAATCCATAGTTTCGCCAGTCCAAGCATTTACTTGTTCTTGAGTGTAATCAAAAATATTGATTTGATGAACTGTGTCATAAAACAGTTTCATAATGGCTTCAGTGTCAAATATCTGATATTCTCTGACTATCATTATGGTGTTTTTATAGGTTTAATATTTTTGGCTTTATAAAATGTTTCTAAACTATCACTATCACCCACAAAACGCCAATGCCAAGGTTCATAACTGACACCTTGAAGATTATCTTGAGGAAAGGAAATTTCAAAACTAAATCTGGCAGCATTGTCTTGTAACCACTGATAAGCTTTAGTATTTTCAAAATTAGCTTGTAAATTAGTGGCTGGTACTGCACCATCGCCAATATCTACAGCATAGCCTGTATGATGTTCACTATGATTAGGAGGTGCGCTTAGAGACGCTCTTTCTGCTGGAGTTTGGTTACGTTGTGCGCCAATATCAAAAAATAACTGCTTTTGCTCTTCTACGGAACGAAAGCCAGAAATTGGCACTAAAATTACACCCGCACTCCTGGCCGCTTGTACCATGGCTTGAAATTTGACAGCAGCAGATTTTCGCATTCTGATCCTATTGTCAGCCGTAATTGGGGCTAATTCTGACTCTGGTGCTTCTGAATATGGGAAATGTCCCAGAACTGTATCATCACTAGCGGGAGTATTATTAGCTACCGATGTAGAGCTAATCGCTTCCGGCTCGGAATTGGGAGTTTGCTGAGGTGTTGTCAGAGAAAATAAAAAACCACTAGAGACAGCCAGCAGCAAAAATCCAGCAAATCCACTGATGATTAAAACTTGTGGCTTTAATTTTATACTACTTACAGCATCAGAATTATCACGAATAGCTATGGGAATATCATCATCAGAGTGAGGAGAGGAATTGTGTGGTTTTTTGGGAAACCCAGCTTTATTCAAGTTTTTGCTCCTATTTGTGTTTAATGGTTAAAGAAGGTCAAAGGCACGAGTTTTTTGCATTTTTAATTCTTAATTATTTTAGGTGTAATTTTGATAGATATTTTAGAACTATATCTCCGATTAGTAGGATTAATCCTGATAGGATTTATACTAGGACGTAAATTACCCGGTAGTGCTTCCATTTACATAGGTCAGTTTCTCTATTGGGTGGGAGTACCTATTGGTATTATTGGTTTTTTACTGCAAACAGACTTATCAGGACAAATTTGGATTGCACCGATAATAGCTCATTTGGCAATCTTTTTGGGGGCATTATTAGCTTGGTTAAGAATCAAAGTAAAAGGTCATTTCACCAACTCAGTCCCCCAAAGAGCAACTCAAGGTAGTCTGATTCTAGCAGCAATGGTAGGTAATACAGGTTATCTGGGTTTTCCCATAACTTTAGCAATGGTAGGTAAAGAATATTTTGCCTGGGCTTTATTTTATGATATGTTAGGGTCACTCTTTGGTGCTTATGGTTTAGGTGTGGTTTTAGCCGCTAAATTCGGCAATAATATCCAAAATCGCATCCAAGTAGCAAAGGTAATTTTTATTAACCCCGCGCTGTGGAGTTTTGGATTTGGTTTACTGTTGCGTCAAGTCGCGCTTCCTGAGTCAGTAGTATTTTTGTTAGAAAAATTGGCTTGGAGTACAGTAGCTTTATCCTTAATGTTAATTGGTATGAGACTTTCACAATTAAAATCTTGGACTAAATTACCACAAGCGGGGAGTAGTATCTTCATTAAAATGGTACTAGTTCCCCTGATTTTAGGTAGTACCCTCTCTCTTTTTGGTGTCACTGGTAAAGCAGCGCAGGTGATAGTTTTGCAAATGGCCATGCCTCCAGCCTTAGCTACACTGGTAATAGCAGAAACCTTTGATTTAGATCGTGATTTGGCTGTCACCGCTTTAGCAATGGGGATTATAGTCTTGTTATTTACTCTCCCTCTTTGGTTATGGCTGTTTTGAAAATAAGTATCCTACCTGTACCTAATTCTGGGATGATATATTAAAAACAATTCTAATCACTCAATGTCTAAAAATGTCAAAGCCGAATACTAAAGCCCAAAAAACCCAAATTATTGAAGTGCTAAAACAGGATTATTTTCCCATGATCCCTCAACTTGAGAGAAATTGGACACCAGAACAACATGATAAAAATCGTTTAAGTCGTTCTTTGGCTGCATTTGCGATCGCTAATCTTGCTGATCTTACTCCTTCTCAAGCTGCTCACTCGATTATCAATGGAGGAGATGATAATGGTATTGATGCAGTTTATTTTGATCGGGTTAATAATCGGCTTTGGTTAGTACAGGCTAAAGCGGGGAAAGCCCCAAATATGGGTGATAATAAGAAATTCTGTGATGGAATTAGGGATCTTGTCCATAAACGGTTTCAAAAATTTAATTCCAGTTTTTCACGCTTGCAGCATGATGTTGAAGATGCTTTAGACAGAAATGGAGTCAAAATAGTTGGTTGTAATATATATTTAGATGATAGTTTGGGAACTCATGTAGTTAATGATCTCAATCAATTAAAAGATGAACTCAATCAATTTGATTCGCGTTTTGAATGGCGAGATTTGAATTTTGAAAATATTTATCGCTGGTTGACAGCAAAACAAGAAAATGCACCTATTGAAGTTAAATTAACATTAGAAAAATGGCATTGTTTAGAACATAAACGTAGAGCTTTTTATGGATTAGTTAATGCTGCTGAACTAGCAGATTTATATAAACAGCATAATAAATTATTATTCGAGAGAAATATCCGTTATTATCTGGGTACACAAGATGTTAATGAAGCAATTGCTCAAACTGTTAAAGAACAACCATTAGAACTTTTTTATCTCAATAATGGATTAACTATTACTTGTGCAAAAGTTAGTTTACCATCTGGACACAATCAGGACTCAACTCAATTTACTTTAGAGGGGTTTTCGATAGTCAATGGAGCGCAAACAGTGGGATCTATTGCATCTGTATTTAATGACAATCGTGCAATATCTCCCAATGCAAAATTATTAGTTACCATCATTGAAGTAGGCACACAATCAGATACTATAGGGATAGAAATTACCAAAGCGAGAAATACACAAAATACAGTCCGTGATATTTATTTTGCAGCATTAGATCCCAATCAGGAACGGTTGCGGCAAGAATGTATGGTATCAAATATTGTTTATCAATATCGTCCATCAGCAGATAATCAAGATGCTATTACCATTGAACAAGCTGCAATAGCACTTGCTTGTTTTAGTGGTAATGCTGAAATAATTGTTGCAGCTAAGAAAAACTTGAATCTTTTGTATAAGGATCATTATTCTACACTTTTTAGTAATGAACTTTCAGGAATTACACTTTGTCGTTATGTGCGTATATTTCAATATCTTGATCAGATTTTTGAAGATTCTCGCAAAGCAGAAACAGAAACTCGACGTAAAAATTTCTATCAACATGGTAGATTATTTATATTGAATATTTTATCAAGACGCTATAAATCTTTAATCAATAAACCGGAGGTTAATTTATCTCAAGATGATATGACTGAGTTTTCCAATGTTGGTATAGAACTTGCTGAGTTAATTTATACTCTTGCTGAATCTCAGTTTGCTAGTGATGAAAAAGGCTATCTTGCTATTTTTAGGAGTTTAACGGATGTTCAACAATTAATGACTAAAGTAATGCAAGAATTAGCACAAAATAATTCTTAAACTCAAATTATCAGTATACAAGCATTAATTTAATTATCAGCCAGTTAATGACAAACATCAAATAATGGTTTATAATATTTTTAATATTAAATTAACCTTTAAAATTTGATTTTCCGATAAAAGCAAACCCTAATTATGACTAAAAAACAGAGACTAGAATTAACATGGATAGGTAAAGAAATTCGCCCCAAGTTAGAACCGCGAATTTTATTAGAAGACACTGAAAAATCTTATCATGCTACACATCGAGTCAGTGAAAATGATATTTTTGATAATCGCTTAATTTTTGGGGATAACTTGTTAGCCCTCAAGGCTTTAGAACAGGAATTTACAGGAAAGGTTAAATGTATTTTTATTGATCCTCCCTATAATACAGGTTCAGCTTTTGAACATTATGATGATGGAGTTGAGCATTCTATCTGGCTTGGTTTAATGCGAGATCGTCTAGAAATTCTGCATAATTTATTATCTGAAGATGGTTCTATTTGGATTACCATTGATGACAATGAAGCACATTATTTAAAAGTCATGTGTGATGAGATTTTTGGGCGTGCAAATTTTGTTAGAAATATTGTGTGGCAAAAAAAATATACATCAGCTAGTGATTCTAAAGGTATCCCTGATTCTCATGATCATATTTTAGTTTTCAGTAAAACAAGTAGTTACTACCGTAATTTATTGCCAAGAACAGATAAACAAAACTCACTTTATAAATATGATGATAATGATGGTCGTGGTTTATGGAGAACCGATAATCTAAGCGTAAAAACTTATTCTGCTAATTATGATTATGAAATTATTAATCCTATAACGGGTATAAGTTATTGGCCACCTAAAGGAAGATCATGGTGTACAAGTAAAGATAAAATGCAAGTAATGATTGAGAATAATAGAGTTTTTTGGGGAAAAGATGGTAAAGGCGCACCACAACTTAAACGATATTTAAATGAAGTTCAACAAGGCGTAGTTCCTATTTCATGGTGGCCTCATGATGAAGTCGGTCATAATGATGAATCACGAAAAGAACAGAAATCACTTTTTCCTAACAGTGCATTTTCAACTCCAAAACCCGAACGGTTACTCAAAAGAATTTTGGAAATTGCCACAAATCCAGGTGATTTAGTATTAGATTCCTTCGCAGGTTCAGGAACAACAGGCGCAGTTGCACAAAAAATGGGAAGACGCTGGATAATGATAGAACTAGGCGAACATTGTCATACCCATATTATTCCCCGACTCAAAAAAGTAATTGATGGTGAAGATAAAGGAGGTATTACCCAAACTGTTAACTGGAAAGGTGGCGGCGGATTTCGTTATTATCGCCTTGCACCATCATTATTAGAAAAAGATAAATGGGGTAACTGGGTGATTAATAAAGAATATAA